>DASUFX010000826.1:0-10591 GCA_036274355.1 Kofleriaceae bacterium
GGTGATCGCGGTCTCGTGTGCAGCGACATTTGGCTGCACGGACGTCATGGATGACACCGGGGTCGCCGAGCAGTCGCTCGGTGGCGCGCCCGTTGGCCTCGCAGTCGAGGTGGACAACGGTGCGGGAATCGCGCTTCAGCTGAAGCGCGGGCAAACGTACTACCTGAACCAGATCGATATGCGTGCATCGATCACGGCGACCACCGAAGAAGGCGTCGCCGGACTGCGCACGCAGGGTGATTTCGCGAGCCTGCCGTGGCTCGGCATTCACCAGGACGACCAGGAGTTCATTCTGCTATCCAATGCCGACGGCACGTTCACGCGCCGTCGTTTCTTCCGCGACGCGCTGTGGATGAATCTGCCGAGCTTCTACGTGCTCGAGCAGCTCGACGCGAAGGGACATCGTATCGGCGAAAGCGTCTTCGCGAACGCCGGTGTCGACGCGTTCCGCACCGAGGCCGACGACTTCTTCGATCGCCGGTTCCGCGCGATCCAGTGGACGAAGGACTGCCACACGAGCACGGATTGCACCGGTGCGACCAACTTCGAGGAGGAAGCACTCGTCGAGCTCCGCTATGGCAAGCATCCGACGCGCACGTTCACGCTCGCACCGACGACCGCGTCGCTGCGGCTGACCTGGTCGCTGCGCCCGGGCCACCCGTACGACATTCCGGTCACCCAGATCGACAATCCGCCGTTCGCGTACGGCTTCAACATCGCTGTTCACCCGGTCACCGCACCACGCGCCGACGGCACGTACGCGCCGGGCAGCGACATTACGTTCAAGGTCCAGCTGCAGGACGGCCAGGGCAACCCGTTGCACGGCGACGGCGCGCTGCCTTCCTACAACGATGTCGAGTTCGGCGCGAACCCGGCCGGCATCCAGTACTACCGCGCGTTCTTCGATCCGACGACGACGTATTGGCGCCGCAAGCATCGCGAACGCATGATGATGGCCGAGTTCCTCGGCCCGGCCCAGAACGCACAGCCGATCCGCACGATCATCGACCTCGACAAGTTCCTCAACGAGGATGACGTCCAGGTCACCGGCACACTCGAAGTGGACGGCGTGCACTCCGAGTTCCACACGTTCCCGACGGCGCGCGATCTGTTCGGCGGCGCGTTCGACCCGGTGCACGCGGGCTGGGCCAACCCGGTGCCTGACACGTGGACCCACCACATTCCGGAGAATGCGCCTGCGGGCACGTACTTCATGAACATGAAGGGCCGCCGCACGTACATGGGCGAGGACGTCCCGTTCACGCGCACCCTCGAGATCCAGGTCGGTACCCCGACGCGTACGACCGCGACGCTGAACACTGGCCCGTGCGCGAGCTGTCACACCGGCGAGTCGGCGCTCAACAAGGTCCTCCATGCGAACGACAACCGTGGCACCTGCGCGGGCTGTCACGTGCCGCTCGGCTTCGAGCTCGAGGGCCCGATCTACGTGCGCACGCACTTCATTCACTCGCGCTCGCGCCGCTTCGACGCGCCACTCGATAAGTGCGCGTCGTGTCACCTCACGAAGGAGAGCATCCAGCGCACGAGCAAGTCGGCCTGTCTGTCCTGTCACAAGTCGTACCCGGCCGACCACGTCCAAGCCTATGGCCCCGTCGAGAGCATGTACGTCGGCGGTGGGCGCGAATCATTCCAGCAGTGCACGACGACCTGTCACCTCACGCACCCGAATAGCCAACTCTGATCAAGGAGCGACGGAACGATGCCTAGTGTTGATATGGCCCATGCCCGCACGAGCGAACGCGATCCCAAGAAAGCGGCCGAGGAATTATGCAATCAGCTCGGCAGTACGAAGCCGAAGCTCGTCGTGATGTTCGCCTCGCGCGATCGCGATCAGCGAGCGCTCAACGTCGCGGTTCGCGAACGCTTGCCGTCGGGCACGCGCCTGATCGGTGCGACGACCGGCGGTGAAATCGATCGTGAGGGGGTGCACGACGGCACGGTCGTCATGGCCGCGCTGTCCGGTGATCTCGAGGTGGGTCTGGGCATGGGCCACAAGATGTCGATCGATGCCGCGGCGGCGGGCGAGACCGCCATTCGAACCGCCGCGCGCGAGCTAGGTGCACGTGCCGACGACCTCGGTACGCGCAAGTACGGCGCGCTCGTGATCGACGACGGCTTCGCATACCGCAAGGAGGAGCTGCTGCTCGGCGTGATGTCGATGAACCAGGCATTGACCGCCGTCGGCGGCGGCGCGTCCGACAGCGAGCCCGACGTGGCGAAGCAGTCGGCCGAGCTGCACGTCGACGGTGAGGTCAGCTCGGACGCGGCGATCGTCGCGCTGTTCCGCACCGACGCACCGTGGGCCGCGCTGCGGTCGCACTGGTATGCGCCGACCGGGCAAACGCTGCGCATCACGAAGATCGACAACACGGCAAAGCGTGCCCTCGAGATCGATGGCAAGCCGGCCGCCCAGCGTTATGCCGATCTGCTCGGCGTCGGCGTCAATGACCTCGAGTTCGGCACGCCGAATGGTTTCGCGGTGCGCCCGACTGCATTGCGCGTCGGCCGCGAGTACTTCATCCGTGCGCCGTGGAAGCCGCTCGAGGACGGCTCGATCTTGTTCGCGAACATGCTCGAGGAGGGCTCCGAGCTCGAGCTCGTGAAGATCACCGACATCGTCGACAGCACGAAGCGCTTCTTCGAGCAGGAGTTGCCATCGCGTGTCCCGTCAGCACGCGCGGCGCTGCTGTTCCATTGCAGCGGTCGCAAGTGGTTCGCGCAGAGTACCGGAAAATATCCGGCGCTCGGTGACACGTTCAAAGCCGCACCGCCGTGCATCGGCATGAACGTTCACTTCGAGATCTACTGCGGCTTCCACATCAACACCACGCTGACCTCACTCGTCTTCGGAGCCTCCTAATGACAGTGGACGCCGAACGGCGCGTCGAAGAGCTGCTTGCCGAGAACCGTCGACTGCGTGCTGAAATCGAAGTCAAAGAGCAGCACGCAGCGCGCGCGATGGCGAGCTTTCAGCAGCGCGCGTTGTTGATGGAGATCACGCGCCAGCAGAACGAAGATCTCGACCGCCTTGCCGCCGAGCTCGCTCGGGCGAAGAAGGTCGAGGAGGAACGTGCGCGCGAGATCGAAGCGGCCGCGCGGCTCAAGAGCGAGTTCCTCGCGAACTTCTCGCACGAGATCCGCACGCCGCTGAACGCGATCACCGGCTACTGCGATCTGCTGATTCGCGATGAAGGCTCGCGGTTGACGCCACACGGGCGGCGCGACCTGTCGGTGATCAAGGCGAACGCTAAGACGTTGCTCGCGCTGATCAACGACATCCTCGATCTATCCAAGATCGAAGCCGGCCGTGCCGAGGTCGTGAAGGAGGTCGTAGACCTCGTCGAGCTCGCGGACGAGTGCACGGCAAGCGTGCGCGAGATCCTCAAGGGCAAGGACGTCACCCTCAACGCCGACATCGGGCCGCGGCAGGTCTTCACGGACCCGCTCAAGCTGCGCCAGATCCTGCTCAACCTGTTGTCGAACGCCGCGAAGTTCACCGACGCGGGCGAGATCGTGCTGACGGCAGAGGCGCAGGGCACGACGCTGATGATCTCGGTCGAAGACACCGGTGCTGGCATTCCCGACGATCAGCTGCCGTTCATCTTCGACAAGTTCCGGCAGGTCGATGGATCCGCACGCAGGCGCGTCGGCGGAACCGGGCTCGGGCTCGCGATCGTCAAGGAAGTGGTCCAGATTCTCGGCGGCACACTGAACGCGACGAGCACGCTAGGTCGAGGTTCGAAGTTCACGCTCGCACTGCCGGGCGCGATCGATACGTCGAAGGTTTCGCGGCCATCGCCTACAGGTACCGGTGTCGTGCCAGCGCAGACGAACGGCCCATTCACGGTCCTCATCATCGACGACGATCCGATGGTCCAGCACTTGCTGCGTGGCCATCTCGAGTCCGAGGAGTTCCGCGTGGTCTCCGCGCAGGACGGCGTCGAGGGCCTGACGCTCGCGCGCGAGGTCAGGCCGACCGTGATCATCCTCGATATTCACCTGCCGCGGCTCGACGGCTGGACAGTGCTCGGCGAGATCAAGGGCGATCCAGCGCTCGCTTCGATCCCGGTGATCATGATGTCGGTCGAGGAGCAGCGAGCGCGCGGCTTCTCGTTCGGCGCGTGCGAATACCTCGTGAAGCCGGTCGAACCCGACCGGCTGGTTACCGTCGTCAAGCGTGCGCTGCTGCCGTCCGACGGTGACGTGCTCGTCGTCGACGACGATGAATCGACGCGCGAGCTCGTCTCGCGGCATCTCCGCCGCGCGGGCTATTCGACGGTCGAGGCACGTGATGGCGAGGAAGCCTTGCTTCGCGCACGCGTGATCTCGCCAGGTCTCGTGATCCTCGATCTGCTGATGCCGGGCGTCGACGGGTTCGAAGTCTTACGCACGATGCGTGCGGAGGGTATGCGAACGCCGGTCGTCGTCCTCACCGGCAAGGAATTAGCCTCGGACGAAGAACGAATATTACGAGACGGCCTCGCACGTGTCGTGCAGAAGGGAGGTATGGCGCTCGAAAGCGTCGTGCGGGAGGCGAAGCAGCTGTTGCTCGCCAAGCGCGTCGTCGAGAGCGGACGCCTGCCGCGCATTCTGTACGTCGAGGACTCGCCGCAGAACCGCGACATCGTGCGGCGCTATCTCGCCGACGACTACGAGGTCATCGAAGCGGAGGATGGCGAGCACGGGATCGAGCGGGTGCTGCGAGACGCGCCCGACCTGATTCTCATGGATCTCTCGCTGCCGCGGCTCGACGGTTGGGAAGCCACCCGTCGGCTCAAGGCGAATGGAACCGTAAAGCACATCCCGGTGATCGCGGTGACGGCGCACGCTGCACGTGAGGACCAGACCCGGGCGTACCAGGCCGGGTGTTGCGACTACATAACGAAGCCGATCGACCGCGAGGTGTTGATGACATCGATCAGGAAGCATTTGCAGAAGAGCAAGAGCACATGACGACGACGCTACGTGTCCTTGTTGTCGACGACGATCCGCTCCAGCTCGAGCTTGTCGATCGCGCTCTGTCGCGCGACGGCTTCGAGTTGCGTGGGATCACGTCGTGCGAGCGACTCGTGGCGGCGATGGGTGACTTCAAGCCCGAGGTCGTGTTGCTCGACGTCAACATGCCGGATACGCCGCCTGAGCGCGTGATCGCGCTCGTTCGAGAAGCGGCGAGTAATGCACGGATCGTCCTCTACTCGGCATGGGAGGACTCCAAGTTACGCGCGCTCGCAAATGGGCTGGGCGCGGACGCGTATATCTCGAAGAGCGAGTCAGTGTTCTCGATCGGCGGGCGCATACGCGATTTGTTTCGGGGGAACTGAAAATGAATCGAAGCGAAGCAGCGGCGGCGTTGCGCAGGGTGTTAGAGGTTCCGATTTACAACAAGACGCTCCGCAAGGAAGTCGGACGCGGTGAGCTGGACTACGAGGTCTATCTGCGAACGCGCGAGCTTCTCGCGTTGCAGACGCCAGCTAACGAGCTCGTCGTTCCGGACGAACTGCTGTTCCAGGTGATGCACCAGACGCAGGAGCTGTGGCTCAAGTGTGTCGCGTTCGAGACCGCGAATGTCGTCGAACATCTCGACGGAGACTCGGTATTCGCCGCGCTCGATGCGCTCGATCGCATCGCGCAGATCACGCGCGTGCTTGCCGAGCAGATCCGCGTGATGTTCACACTGTCGCCACAGCGGTTTCAGGTGATCCGGCGCAGCCTCGGTAACGGTAGCGGTCTCGAGTCGCCGGGCTACAACCAGCTACTCACGGCGGCTGCCGCAGCGTTCGACGCGTTCAAGCGCATCGTCGAGCGTCGCAACGCGACATTGCTTGCCATCTACGAGGCGCCCGAGGCGTATGCAGAGCTTCATCGCATCGCCGAGCGATTCGTCGACTGGGACGGCAACGTGCAGACCTGGCTCGTCGAGCACTTCATGCTCGTGCGCCGCACGATCGGCATCGACAAGGGAGTCCGTGCGCTCGACGGGTTCCCGACGGTGGCGCTCGGTTCGCGCATGACGAAGCCGCTGTTCGCCGAGCTATGGAATCTGCGCGTCGAGATGACGCGTGCGTGGAAGCGCGAGGGCGGGTTCCTGCCGGGCGAGCAGCGCGAGGACCTGCGTGTCGAGCCGGTGGCATCGCGAACCGGAACCGCGGAAGTCGAGCCGTTCGCGATCGGATCGCTGCGCATCGAGTTCCCGGTCCTGGCGCGCTGCGTGTACTTGAACAGCAATGCGACCGGCGCGACGCCGCGTGCAGCGAAGACTGCGCTCGACAGCTACTGGCGCACGCTCGAAAATTGGCGCGACGAAGTATGGGAGCGCTGGTGGCGCGACCTTCACGCGCACGCCGACGACCTAGCCGAGCTGATCCGAGCGCCTCAGGGATCGGTCGTGTGCGACACGAACCTCGCGACGCTGTTCTCGCGCGTGATGAGCGCGTTCGGCTATGGCGAGCGCCCGAACGTCGTGACGACGGACCTCGAGTTTCCGTCGATCCCGTTCACGATTCGCGCATTCGAGCGGTACGGCGCGGTCGCGATCGTCGTGCCATCACGCGACGGGGCGACGATCGACACCGAGGCTGTCGTGCGCGCGATCGACGAGCGGACGCAGCTCGTCTGTCTCTCCCACGCGACGTTCACGACCGGCGCCGTCACCGACCTCGAGCCGATCGTACGGCGCGCACACGAGGTCGGCGCGCTCGTCGTGCTCGACGCGTATCAATCGGTCGGCACGATGCCGATCGATGTCGACGAGCTCGGTGTCGACTTCTTGCTCGGCGGCGCACACAAGTGGCTATGCGGTTCGTACGAGAGCGCGTTCTTGTATGTGCGTCCGTCGCTATTGCAGCGGTTGCGGCCGGCGGCGACTGGCTGGATCGCAGGTGCGGATCCGTTGTCGTTCGCGCCGCAAACCGAGTGGGCGGACACTGCCCGGCGATTCGCGGGTGGCACGCCGGCGATGCTACCGACGCTCGTGTCACGGCCGGGTCTCGCAATGGTGCGCGGCGTCGGGCTGGAGACGATCCGGGCGCTGTCACTCGCGCGAACCGACCGCATCATCGCGCGTGCGGATGACGCCGGGCTCGCAGTCGCAACGCCGCGTTCGTATGCGCGGCGCGGTGGCATCGTCGCGCTGCGGTTCCCCGGTGATGCCGAGATCGCCCGGGCGCTCATCGCGTCCGGGTTCGTCTGTAGTTACCGCGCCGGCCTTCGCATCGCGCCACACTTCTACAACACCGACGAGGAAATCGATCGGTTCATGGACGAGCTCGTTCGCCGGGCGCGCGAGGCACTGTGAACGCACGCTCGCTGCTCAGTCTGCTCCATCACGCCGACAAGGCGCTCGAGCTCGTGCGCACCGCACGCGATCTTGGTATCGCAGCACGCCTCGATACCGGCCCGGTGTCATTGCGCGTGCTCGCCGATGAGACGAAGACAAAGCCGCTCCGCCTCTACAAGTTCCTCGACGGGCTCGAGAGCCTCGGTCTCGTGACTCGCCGGCAACCGACGGACGAGTTGCTCGCGAGCGAGTATGTATCCAACGAGCCACTCGTCGCGGCGATCGAGGCGGTTCTCGGGGAGCAGTCCATCGAGCGCGACCGCGATCGCTACCCGTGGCGGGAGATCCATGGCCGGCTGCCCGAGGTCCTTGCCGGCAAGCTCGACGCTCGTTTCGCGTGGCCTCCGGGCACCGCCGACGAGATCCGCGATTTCGAGCGTGCGATGGCGGCTGGCTGCCCGCCGATCATCGAGGCGTTTCTCAGCGCGCAGAACCGAGTGTTCGACGGGGCCAAGCGTTGGCTCGACGTCGGTGGTGGTGATGGCACCGTGGCGGCCGCGGTGCTTCGCGAGCGCAGCACACTCGTCGGTGACGTGTTCAACCTTGCCGACGTCGCGCCACTCGTCGCCGCACGTGCACGTGCCGCTGAGGTCGAGCCGCGCTTGGGTTTCGTCGCCGGCGACTTTCTCGCCGGTCCGCTGCCGCGCGGCTACGACGTGATCTCGTTCGTGCGGGTGCTGCACGACTGGCCCGCCGATGTCGCGCGCTCGCTGCTCGTCAACGCGCGCGACGCGCTAGCGCCCGGCGGGCGACTCGTCATCTGCGAGGAGTTTCGTGATCGCGATCGGCTCGCGGTTCAGTTCTTCTGGACGTATTTCCTGATCGGCGTCGACGCCTGCGTGAGCCGGTTGCGCGATCTCGAGTGGTACGTCGAGGCGCTCACGCGGCTCGACTGCGGGGTCGAGCTGGTCCCCGGTGCGTTCGACCTCGTGATCGCGACGCGGCGCTAGAGCTGATAGCTCGCGGAGCACAATCCGGCCGGTCCCGTCTCGGCGATTGGATCGACCGGCTGCACCCAGCCGTGACCGTCGCACTGGTACCACTTGTCGTCGCTCGCGGCTTGCACGCACGAGCGCGGCGCCACCGAGCGGCCGAGTGTCGCGGACGAGCACCAGCCGTAGGTCGAGGCGCAGCCGGTCGTCGACGTCTTCGCGATCCACGCGCCGCCTTCGCAGCGGTACCACTTCTGGTCGCTAGCAGCCTGCACGCACGTGAGCTCGGGCACGTCCTTGTTGAGCGTTGCGGACGTGCAGCCACCCGATGGCGGCGGAGGCATCGTCGAGCTATTGGCGAACGCGAGCAGATCGGCGACCGATCCGTTGAAGCGGTCGAGGTCGACGTCACCCGAGATGCCCGCCACCGAGCCGCTCTCCGAGTACTGCCAGAACGTCCAGCGCTGCCACGGCGCCGGCAGATCCGGGCACAGCGACGTGTACTGCGCGATCCACAGTGGATTGTTCACGAACGACGTCGGGCCGCCGACCTCATCGCGCCAGAAGTACTTGCCCGTGTAGACGATCGGCGCGACGCCGAGCGCGTTCTTCACGCGATCGACCCACGTGCGAATGCGCGCTGCGACCGTCGCTGGTGCGAGCCCGCCATCTGCTTCGACGTCGATCACCGGCGGTAGATCGCCGGGCGTATAGGAGCCGCCGTACGCGGCGATCATCTTGTCGGCCTGCGCGGTCACGTTCTGGCTCGGCCGGAAGAACTGATACGCGCCACGAATGATGCCGACCTGTTTCGCGCTGGCCCAGTACGAGCTGAACTTCGGGTCCTGGAACACGTCGCCGTCGGAGACGCGGATGATCGCGAACTTCACGCCCGCGTTCTTCACGCTCGTCCAGTTGATGGTGCCGTTGTGATACGAGACATCGATTCCGAACGTCGTCGCGCCGCTCGCACACACGCGCGCTTCGATGAACGAACGATCGGCGTCGGCGCCTTGTGTATCCGCTTCGGTGAGACCAGCTCCAGCGGCCGAATCCTCCTCGGGATCACCAACGATGTCGACGTTCGCAGTGCAGGCGACAAGACACAGCAGTAGCAGTGCTCGCACGGGGCAGCCTCCCTGCCGTTCACTTCAGCAAGCGATATGCCTCATGACGTTCACCGTGCGTTCTGCACAGCGTGGGAAGCGCGTTTCACTTCACGTGAACGTCGTCGGGAAGCCAGCGCACGAGGTCTCGACATCCCACTGGGAATCGATTCCGCACACGCTTGTCCGCGCTTCGGCTCGGTTGCAGGAGTGCATGTCGTACCTGGTGGGATTCACACGCAGTAATCAATGATTCGCGATCGTGGGATCCTGCTACGGCCAACCTTTTGCACAAGCGGGATAGGGACCACGTATGTCCGCCAGCACGACGGAAATTCCATCTTCGATCGACTCCGATCTCGAGCCCGGAACCGTCGTTGGCGAGTACCGCGTCGAAGGCAGACTCGGGCAAGGTGCGTTCGGCACCGTCTACAAGGGCGTCCACCCGCTGATCGGCAAGGTCGTCGCGATCAAGGTGCTCGCCCGCAAGTACTCGGTCGACCCCGAGATGGTGTCGCGCTTTGTCGCCGAGGCGCGTGCCGTCAACCAGATCCGCAACCGCCACATCATCGATATCTTCTCGTTCGGCCAGCTCGAGGACGAGCGCCAGTACTACGTGATGGAGTTCCTCGAAGGCGAGCCGCTCGATGCTCGCCTCGAGCGCGTCGGAAACCTGTCGATCGCCGATGCGCTGCCGATCCTGCGCGCGATCGCGAAGGCGCTCGATGCTGCCCACGCGAAGGGCATCACGCACCGCGACCTCAAAGCCGAGAACGTATTCCTCGGCACCGATTCGGAAGGTGCGCTGTTTCCGAAGCTGCTCGACTTCGGCATCGCGAAGTTGCTGTCGGCCGATGACGGCATCAAGCACAAGACGCGCACCGGTATCGCGGTCGGCACGCCGTATTACATGTCGCCCGAGCAGTGCCGCGGCAAGGACGTCGATCACCGCACCGACATCTACGCGTTCGGCGTCCTGATGTACCGGGTGCTGACGGGGCAGTACCCGTTCGACGCCGACGATCCGATGTCGATCTTGATGAAGCACTTCAACGACGACGCTCCACCGCCGTCGACACATTTGCCCGATCTGCCGTCGACGATCGATGACGTCGTGCTGTGGATGCTCGCGAAGGATCCAGCGGATCGTCCTGCCGACTGCCGCACCGCGGTGCACGCACTCGAGGATGCGGCCG
>DASUFX010000827.1:0-2567 GCA_036274355.1 Kofleriaceae bacterium
AGCCGCCGACCACGCCTGAGGAGATTCACGCGGCCGCGCTCCAGTACGTGCGGAAGGTGAGCGGCATGCGCGAGCCGGGGAAGGACGCGCTCGCAGCGTTCGAGCGCGCGGTCGCACAGGTCACTGCCGCGACGGCGAAGCTGCTCGAAAAACTGCCCGAGCATGGCGAGCCGCGCACGCGCGAAGGTGAGAAGGAAAAAGCGAAGCTGCGCTGGGCGCGCCGCGAGCAAGCGATCCGCGATCGGTACTAAGAAGGATCCGACGTGCACGTGCACGTGCACGTGTCACGTGTCACGTGCACGGAGGCTGTGGACCAGTTGCCCTCAGCGTCGACCCGAACACGCGCAAGAATGTGTTTGAGCACGGGCGAGTTGCGACGCAACGTGAGTGAGCACGAGCGACGTTGCGATGCAACGTGAACGATCACATGCGACGCTGCGACTCGACGTGTTCCGGCAACCACGATCCAACGTTAGATGGTTGCGCGAAGCGTAAACCTGATTCGCGCCAGAGCACGAGCACGAGCACGAGCACGAGCACGTGCACGTGACACGAGCAAGTGTAGGGATCAGAACGCGCGGGCCTCGGGCTTAGAGCGAAAGCCCGAGCAAACGGCCGATGCCCGCCGTGACCGCCATCGCGAGCGCGCCGCCGATCGTCACGCGCAGCGACGCGCGAACCTTCGGCGCACCGCCGAGATAGCCGCCGAGCGCGCCGAGCGACGCGAGACTGACGAGCGTGACGCCACCGATCGTTTCCATGCGCAGCGATGCCGGGGCGACGAGCAACGCGAGCACTGGCAGCAGTGCAAACGTCGCGAAGCTGAGCGCCGAGATCCACGCCGCCTGCAGTGGGCGCGCACGTGTCTGCTCGGAGATGCCGAGCTCGTCGCGCAGGTGAGCACCGAGGCGATCGTGCTCGCTGAGCTTCTCGGCGACCTGCATCGCGAGGTGCTTGTCGAGACCGCGGTTGATGTAGATGTTGGCCAGCTCGTGCAGCTCGGCCTCGGGTGCCTTCGCGAGCTCTTCCTCCTCGAGCGCGATGTCGGCGTGCTCGGCATCTAGCTGCGAGCTCACCGATACGTACTCGCCCGCAGCCATCGACATCGCACCTGCGACCAAGCCGGCGATGCCGGCGACGAGAATCGCATCCTTCGGCGCATTGGCCGCCGCGACGCCCATCATCAAGCTCGCCGTCGACACGATCGCGTCGTTCGAGCCGAGCACGGCCGCTCGCAGCCACCCTGCACGTGCGCTCCGGTGCGTCTCGCGATGGTGACGGTCGCGATGGTGACGGCGAGGCATACCCCGGCAGTCTAGTTCAAAGCTGCGACATCAGCCCGTGCTCGCGCGCGAGCGTGACGAGATCCTGCGCCGGCTTCAGCACGTTGCGCGACGGGGTCATGAACTGCTCGGCGTGAAATACGTTGAACAGCACGCGCCGGCTCGCATCGTCGCGCTCGGCGAGCGTGAGGATCGCGTTCGAAAACCCGCGATGCTCGGGCTTCGAGAGCAGGCCATGGCCGACAATGACGTCGTTGGGAATTGGCTGCGTCCACTCGAGCGTGCGGACGTGACGCTCGGGCGCGACATGCAGAAAGCCTGCGCGCACGACCGGCTGTCCTTCGTCGGGGCGCTGGCCATACGTCGCACCGACGTCCGCGCGGCCGTCGAGCACCGCGCGCACGACCTCGGCGTGGGAGCGCAGGAACAGCTCTTGGCGAAAGTGGTGAGCCGCGTCGAATCCACGCGCCGCGAGATGCACGCGCGGCACGATGTAGCCCGCCGCCGACGAGCGATCGACCCACGCGACGACACCGTTCTGCACATCCTCGAGCGAGCGAAACGGTTTCTTGCCGTCGACGAACCACACCGACCGGTAATCGGTGCGGTCGTCGCGTACCGCCGTCAGCAGCGGCCGCAGCTGGATGTTCTCGTTCGTCAGGATCATCAGCGTCGGCGACATCCACGCGTAGTCGACGCGATCCTTCTCGAGCTCGAGCGCGAGCTCCGAGTACGATGCGCAGTTAATGCCGTGTACCGGCGTGTCGAGTAGCTTCGTGAGCGCGATACACAGCGAGTCGAGGGCGAGCCGCGCGTCACCGGGCGTCGTCGAGGGGACCACAGCAAGCGTGATCTCGCCCATTTCTCCCAGTGTACCAGGTAACGTGCAGCGGCTTGCAATCGACAGCGCGCACCGCGGGACTGACGGCAGCGGCGATGATCGGCTTCGCCGCGAACTCGCTGCTTTGTCGCGCCGCATTGCGGGGTGGCGCGATCGATGCCGCCAGCTTCACTGCGGTGCGCCTCGTTACCGGAGCTGCCGTCCTTGTATTGATCGTCGCAGCCCGCAAAGACAGCGTCCGCGGTGAAGGTACGTGGCTGTCGGCGTTTGCGCTCGCGGGCTATGCGGTCGCATTCTCGTTCGCGTACCTCGAGATCGGCGCCGCGACGGGTGCGCTGCTGCTGTTCGGCGCGGTACAGCTGACGATGATTGCGGGCGGCCTGATTCGCGGCGAACGCCCGACGCCGCGGCAATGGCTTGGCTGGCTCGTCGCGCTTTCCGGC
>DASUFX010000828.1:0-5479 GCA_036274355.1 Kofleriaceae bacterium
ACGAGAATCACGCGAACGCGGTCGCCGATCGTGTCGTCCAAGGCAAACCGGCCGGCGATCTACTCGCGCCATTCGCGGGTGGACAGGGTGGCGGCAAGGCGGTGCAGTCGAAGGCCGTGCAGTTCCTCGGTCACAAGCTCGGCACCCCGCTGCCCGAGGGCGCCGAGGAACCCCAGTATGGCGAGGACCCCGATCAGCGGCGGTACTCGCGCGAGCAGTACGAGCGCATGTGGGAAGAGGAGCAGGGCCACAAGCTGAAGGACGGCGAGAAGAGCACGATCAAGCGCGGCTGCATTGGCATCACCGCGAACAACATCGCAGGCGGCGGCAACCCGCTGCAGTACGCGGTCGGCACGTTCGGCGACTTCGAGCACGCACATCAGTTCATGGACGGCAAGAACAAGGAGCTGCACGAAATGCGCGCCGATCCGAAGCAAGCGCACCTCGCGCCTGCGGGCGAGTACGTGCTGTTCGCGAAGCTGTTCTGGTCGAATCAGAAGGACGGCGACAATTCAAAGCCCGACGACAAGGCGTTCAAGGCCGATCCGAAGACAGGTCGCATGGACATGACCGGCTACAAGTACAAGGCGCAGCCTGGCTACGTGAACTTCGACTACGGGTTCTGGGACGACAGCCAGCAGTGCTTCTGGCACGCAAACCACATGGAGTACGGCGATCCAGACAAGGCCAAGAAGGACCCGATGAAGGTCTACCAGAGCACGAAAGAGCACTTCGTTCGCGGCTATATCGATTTCGATCGCATCGTGTTTGGCGTCGCGCTCGCAACTAACTACGATCCCGGCAAGGCGGCGATCGACACTGCGAGCCGCGGAGGACACTAGCCATGAGTCTTGAAGACAAGGTCGGCACGACGGTCACGATCCAAGGTGTCGCGCGCAACGCGATGGCCGGTGCCGTGGTCCTCACCGATGATCGCACGCCGGTCTATGTCGCTGGCCTCGACCGCTGGGATCGCGCGACCGACGGCAAGCCAGTCAAAGCGACCGGAACACTGCGCAAGCAAGGTGGCGACAACGTCGTCGACGCGCACGGCAACTACAGCAGCGGCGCGCCCGGCGACCGCTTCGTGCTCGAACAGCCGACCTGGACCGTCGGATGACGCGGCTAGCTGCATCGTTCGCGCTGCTTGCCGCGTGCAGCAGCAGCAAGCCATCGGAGCCGACGACGCCCAACGGTTCCGGTTCCGCGACGCCGACCCCGAACGCCGCGCCCGCCGTCATCACCGATGACACGGGTGCGAAGGCGAACGCCGGCGCCGTCGTCGATGTCAAAGGCACGGCGCGCGATGCCAAGCTTGGCGCAGTCGTTGTCGCGTCGAGCCTCGTCGTCTATTGCCTCGGCGTCGAGCATTGGCCCGATGACGTATTCGGCAAGCCGGTCACCGCACACGGCAAGCTGGAGCAGACCACCGAGTTCGCGGCGCAAGACGAGACGAGCGCCGGCACCACCGGCCCCGTGTGGGTGCTGCGCGACTGCAAGTACGGCCCGTAGTCGGCGATCATCGACCACGTGATGTGCCAACCGAGCCAGGGCTCGGCAGCCACGAGGCGAGTGCCGGCGACTCGATGACTGTAGCTTGCGGGACGTGCCCGTTCGCCATGCCTGATGGCTCGCACGCGAATGGAAGCACGAGTCTGGCCCAGTCGTTTGATCCGACCATCATCGTGTAGCTGCCATCCGAATTAACGTCCACGGGCGACGTCAGGGTTGCCGAGGCGATCGAGCCGTCGCCATCCCAGTCGACGGGCCCGGTACCCGGAGCGTCGACGTCGATGCCCTGACCGTTGGTGATGTGCGCGAAATCGTCGCTGTGCAGCGGGTCGGCGCTCGCTTCGTCGAGGCCGGTGCTTTCGACAAGTGCGTTCTCGTCGATCGTCGCGAGGACGGCGCCGGAATAATCGAGACGCATACCGTTAGCTGCGCTCGTGATGCCGGTGAACTGGAATGCGCGATTCATCACGGAGAAGTAGTTCGCCTTGCCTTCCGGCGATGGCTCATGACCGCCGTGCAGCAAACCGAGGTTGTGACCGAGCTCGTGCATGATCGTTCCGCCTTCGTTCGCGAGCGTTCTCGGCAGATTGAAGTCGATGTAGGCACGCGCCATCGTTACGATGAAATCGTTGCCGCGAATCTCCGCCGTCCCACTCACTCCGAACGAGGGTGGTACGCCAGTGATCGGATCTGCCGGACACGTCGCGCAATTGACACCCGAGTTGCACGTCGCGTAATGGCCGAAGATCGCGTAGTGCGAGATCCATCGCTTTCGCGGGTCAAAGCTCGCACTCTTGATCGCAAAGAAGTTCGACGCGCTCGGTCCGGCGCAGGTTGGAGCTAGCGAGCCGTAGGTGATGACGTCTGTCTCGACCAGCTTCGTCGGCGATGGCTCGATTACGAGATCGATGTTCTTCGCTGCGAACGCCGCGACGATTGCATCGAGCGCAGCAGCGCGCGGCCGATGACTGTGCTGGCATTCGCGGGCCGCACACGGCGCCGCCATCGGGCATTCGCACGCTTCTACCGCCGAACAATCCGCATCTGTCGTACACGCCGTTCCGCTACCCGGCTTCGCCATGTAGTCGTATTCGAGGTAGATCGTCTTGCGGCCGACAACGGCTCCCGGCAGGCGCAGATCAACATCCGGCCCGTCGTCGACACCGTTACAATTCGAGTCTACGTAGCCGCGCGCCTCCGAAACGTCGTCGATGCCGTCTTCATCGTCATCGGTGACCGCGCACGCGGCGCTACCGCATATCGGCGCCTCGCCACACGTAGTACGCGGCGTGTTGTGACAGGTCCCATGGACGCAAGCGTCCGCCGTACAGGCATCTCCGTCGTCGCACGAAGTCACGCATTCCTCGGACGCGTCGATGCTCGCATCAACCGCGGAGTCGACGCTCGCGTCATGCGTGCTGCCGTGATTGTCACCACACGCCGCCAACACCACGACGAGCCACGCCCTGAGTCGCATCCATGCAGTGTCGCTCAAGATGGCTCGCACGAGCACCGTTAGCTGTGACATAAGCTGACGCGTGGTGAAGCTCGTGCTGATATTCGTCGCTTGTGTCGCGTGTGGCGGCCCCACCGCAGCGCCCTCGAGAACCGTCGATCGCCGCGCGCCCGCGTCGAGCGATGGCGGTGCGATGGTGGCCGCGCCGGACGACACCGGTGCAGCGGTCTCCGATGTGCCATGGCCGCGATCTGCCTCGCGCACTGCATCGTCGTTCGTGAGCGAGCGGTGGACATTCGCCGAGTCCAAGCTAAAGCCGCTGTTCGAACCGATCGAGACGGTCTCGCGGCCAGAAAACATGTTTGTCACCGCCGACGCGCGGAACATGATCATCGTCGGCAACCTGCGCGATTACGAAGTGCGGTCGCCACACAAGTCGACGCATGACCCGACGCGCGAGCTCGCGTGGCCGTACGTCAGGCTGTCGCCGCGTGGCGACTATGCGGCCGTCGTCACGGAATCGCGGCCGTCGAAGTGGGACGTCGGCAGCGACGTCGCCGTGATTCGCTTCTCCGACCACGCAGTGATGACGACGATCGAAGGTGGTGCCGATCCGTTCTGGATCGATAGCTCGGTCCTGGCGTTCCGCGTCGGTAATCAGGCACAGCGCCTCGAGCTTCCGTCGCTCAAGGTGACCGACGTCGGATCGCCGCAGACCACGCATGGTTGTCCGAACGCAGCGCTGCGCGGGTACACGCGAGTCGACGAATCGATGTGCCCGAGTGGTCGCTACAGCCGCGTTGTCGCCGTCGATGCGGCCTATACCAAGTGGCTCGTTGTCGACGATGACGGCGCGCATGAGACGGCACTGCGCCTGGTCGACCTCGCGTCTGGACGCGATCGCGTGCTCGCGGATCGCAAGTCGCATGGGTATCCGCTCTACGTGACGGTGTCGCCGCACGGCACGCGCTACTGCATGACGCCGAAGCACGGCAAAGCCGGTTATCGGCTCTATTGCGGTCGATTCCCCGAGGCCGACGATCAAGTCAAAGTCATGGAGCTTTCCGGCGACACGCTGCCGCGCACGGACTGGCTCGATGACGATCGATTTCTGCTGTCGCCGAACAAGATCATCGACCTGGCGAATGGCAAACAGCTCGAGCTCGACGCCAAGCTCGCCAGCGCGACGACACTAAGTGGCAACCTCGGACCGCACTATGTCGTCGCGAGAATGGGCTGGGTGTACGTACTCGATCTCGAGACGAAGACATGGACGCGCCTCGACACCAAGCCGGCACCGGATGCGACGGACGTGCTCGATCAGGCAACGGCCGCAGGGCGGCTCTGGGTGACTCAAATAACCGCAAGAGCGGCAACGACGGATCTGTTCGAGCTGCGCCTCGTGCCTAAATGAGGTGCTACCGCCGGCGCAGACCCGCGTCGAGCTGAGAGTAGAGCTGGTCGAGTCGGCTACGCCCGGCGCGACGCGAAGGAAAGCGGCGCACGACGTTGCGCAAAGCGGGCGTGGCACGCCGCAGTGCCGACGCGAGCTCCTTGTCGCCGGCAGTCGCGTCGTCAGCTGCGAGCTCGCGAGCGCGGGCCGCATACACCACCGGCCCGAGGATGTGTTTGATCTGATGCGGCGACGCGAGCGGATGGGTGTACGCGCTCGCTGCTGCGTACCCGGCTGCACGAGCCGCCGCAGTGGCGACCGGGTCACCGACTTCGCGCGCCGCCGCAAGTGCGGCCAACGCGAGCGAGCGCAGTTGCGCCGTTCGCTTGCCACCACGCACGAACAGCCGGATCCCTGCCAGCGCGTCACGCGGACGCGTATCACGCGGAGCCGCGACCTCGAACAGTGGCAGCGCACGCGCCGCGCACGCGCTTACCCAGCGTGCGATGAGACGAAGATCCGCTTCGCTCAGTTTCAACGGCTTCGCAGTAGTGGTCACTCGCACGGCTTCACACGAGGTGCGCGACCATGACGATCGTGACAAAGCGTGCGATGCGTCCGGCAACATCGATCGCGACAAATGTTCGGAGCCGGATACCGATCACGCCTGCGAACAACGCGACGAGCACCTGCGGCGGAATCCCGACCGTCGCGCCCAGCGCGATCAGGAGCAGCTCGCTCTTCTCCCATCGCGCACCGAGCTCGCGTGCCTTCGCGATCCGTGCCTCGAGCTTCGGGCGGTTCTTGGCTCCCGCGTTCGCGATCCCGCGCGCCGACAGATACAGCGACGCGTGCATCACCGACTGACCGAGCGCAGTTATCACGGCAAGGACGAGCAGCTTCGGCACGCTGTACGAGGACGCAGCGCCGAGGGCCACCATCGCAGCCTCGCTGTTCGCGAGCGGGAACACACCCGACAGGATCGCGAACAGAAACATCGCGACGTAGATCCCACCGAAGCTATCCAGCGTGTGGAGGACGGAATGCACCCCACACATGACGTAGCACGTGATGCCCCGCTACGTAGGGATACGCGTGACCAACGCATCGCACAGTGC
>DASUFX010000829.1:0-4531 GCA_036274355.1 Kofleriaceae bacterium
CTCACCGTAAGGCTTTGATCACGCGTGTCGTCGAGGGCGACGGCCGGTCGAACAGCCAGCAACGTCGCGCAGCCTTTGCCGGCGACTTTGGGCCCACCGGCGCGGCCGCCCTGACCGAAAAGGTCGTCAAGCACGCTTACAAGGTGACCGACGAAGACGTCGCGGCGGCCAAGGCGGCTGGGCTCACCGAAGACCAGATCTTCGAGCTCGTCGTGTGCTCGGCGATCGGCGAAGCGAATCGCCAGCTCGAGACCGCGCTCGCGGCGCTCGACGAAGCAACGAAGGAGGTGAGCAATGCGTCTTGAGATTCTCAATGGCGGTCACTCCTTCAAGTTCAAAGCGATGTTCGCGATGATGAAGTTGTTCACGCGGCAACGCGTGCCCGACGTCGTCAAGACGCTGACGTATCGCCCCGACTTCTTCGGCAACCCGCTCAACGAATGCTTTCAAGAAGCGATGCGCGGGCAGTCGGCGTGGTCGGTCGGCGATCGCGAGCTGATGGCCGCGTACGTCTCGAAGATGAACGAGTGCGAGTTTTGAACGAAAGCTCACGCCGCGGTCGCGGCGAAAGCGTACGAGAACGAAGGGAAGGTGAGCGCGGCGCTCGAGAACGTGGATAGCGCGCCGCTCGAGGAGCCGTTACGCGCGACGCTGAGGCTGCTGCGCAAGCTCACGAAGGAGCGCACGGTGACCGCCGATGACATGCGCGCGGTGCTCGCGGCTGGCGCAACGAAAGAGCAGATCGAGGATGCGCTCGCGGTCGCGTTCTGCTTCAACGTGATCGATCGCTGCGCCGACACGTTCGAGTTCTTCGTCCCCGGCCCAGAGGGATTCGCGTTCAGCGCGAAGTTCCTGTTGTCGAAGGGCTACAAGCTCTAGGGCGAAGAGTCGTGAGCACGTGTAGCGGCGCCCGCTACACGCGCGTTGCGTCGTGTCGCGATTTCGCGCAGCTGCGCGTGGACCGGCAATTGCGTTAGCCACCGCCATCGCGAGCGCCGGCTCGCTGAGGAGGAATCGCTATGTCGCGAAGGATGACGCACGCCCTGGTTCTGTCGTTCAGCATGCTCGTCGTGGCGTGCACCGCAGATGTCGAGATCGATCAGTTGCCGCCCGAGCCGGAATTGTCGCCGGCTGAAGTCGCCGAGCTGCCCGATCCGGCCACCGATGTCGAGCACGACGTGTCGCTGCTCGTCGAAGGACCTGCCGAGGACGACGCCGCCACGTTCGATGACGCTGCTGCCGAGCTGATCTACGACGAGCCGGTCGTCGATGACGACGAGACGCAGAGCGCGACCACCACGATCGCATTCCAGCCGCTGCTCAAGTACGGCCTGCATCCGCGCGCATCGGATGGCCTGCGCACCGCCGGTGTTGTCGCGTGGCGCATCACGCAGACGATCGGCAACGCACCGGCGTCGGCGGGCTATCACGCGCAAGACGGCACCGTTAACGGGCACCCGTACACTGCGGCGGTCGACTTGTCAGTGAGCGGCATGTCGACGACGCAGATCCACAACCTCCTCGAGCGGCTCGCGAAGGTCGGCTTCGCGGCGTGGTACCGCCGCAACGGTGCCGATGGCTGGGTCGGCGCGAACCACATCCACGCGGTGTACGCGAACTGCAAGATGAAGTCGCAGCTGCGCTCGCAGGTTCGCTCGTGGCTGGTCGGCCGCAACGGGCTCGTGAGCAACACGATCTACAAGTTCCACACGTTCACGACGACCGCGAAGTCGATCGTCAAAGCGAAGTTCGCGCAGAGCAACTCCGGCACCACGAACGGCGGCGCTGGCGCGTCGGGGCGCGTGAACACGGCGGGCGCGCCGCTGACGATCCGCTCCGCCGCGAGCACGAGCGCGAGCGCGGTGGGCTCGGTCGCCGACGGCGCGTACGTCACGATCACGTGCCAGAAGACCGGCACGTCGGTGAAGGGCACGTACGGAACGTCGACGCTATGGGACAAGATCAGCGGCGGCTACGTCGCGGATGCCTACGTCTCGACCGGCTCCGACGGACGCGTCGCGCCGCTCTGCCCGTAGCTGCGCTACCGTGCGGCCGATGCGCCGCGCGGCCATCCCCGACCTGCCGTTTCGGCACAACACGCGGCCCGGGCTCGGCTTCGAGATCTTCCGGATGTCGGAGCTGTTCGCCCGCGTGCTTCCGCACGAGCTCGAAGCGCCGCAGCGGCCCGAGTTTCACATCGTGTATCTCGGGCTGCGCGGTGCCGGTTCGCTGGTTGTCGATTTTAGCAAGGTGCCGCTCGGCGCGAACACGCTGACTGTCGTCGCGCGCGGTCGCGTGCAGCACTTCCTTCCCGAGTCGGGCGTCGACGCCTGGATGCTGCTCGCGGCGCCCGAGTTCATCGCGCTCGATGCGCGTTCGGTCGATCCGCTGCGCGGTGCAAGTGTGCTCGACCCGGGCTGGGCGACGCCCGCGCTGAAGCTGCCGGCCGGCGACCGCATCGAGCTCCTCGCGCTCGCCGACCAGCTCGCGGCCGAGCAGGCCCGACCACTGGATGGGTTTCAGCCCGCGCTGATGTCGTCGCTCTTGCGGGCATTCTTGCTGCGCGCCGAGCGGGTCGCGCTCGCCAGCGATGCGCGGCCGACGCTGCCACCCGCGCTGGCGCGGTTTTTCACCACCCTGGAGCAGGACTGCACAAAGACCCGCTCGGTCGCGCACTACGCGAAGGCAGCGGGCGTATCGCCGCGCCGGCTCGCCGAGCTGCTCGTCGACCACACCGGCAAGTCGACGAAGCTGGTTATCGACGAGCGCGTCGTGCTCGAGCAGAAGCGGCTGCTCGCCCATACCGATGTCTCGGTCAAGGAGCTGGCCGACCGGACGGGCTTCGACGAGCCGACCAATCTCGTGAAGTTCTTCCGCCACCACACCGGGACGACACCCGATGCGTTCCGCCGAAATTTACCATTCGGGCGCCGATCCTGAGTCTGCCGCCTTCGGCCGGCCGCGACTAGGTTGCCGGCATGTCGAAGCGCAAAACCCTCCTCGCCTCCCTCGTCGCGATCGCCGCCAGCTCGCCTGCGTTCGCGGAACCCAAGCTCACCACGACCGTCTACACCGCCTCGCCGGGCGGCTTCCTCGTCAACTCGACGCTGGTCGCCGGCGAGAAGGACGCCGTCCTCATCGACGGCCAGTTCACGCTCGCCGACGCTCACCGGTTGGTCGCGATGGTTCTCGAGAGCAAGAAGAACCTGACCACGGTCTACGTGACGCATTACCACCCCGACCATTACTTCGGGCTGGTCGTGATCAAGCAGGCATTCCCGAAGGCCAAGCTCGTCGCAACCCCCGAAACGATCAAGGAGATCAGGAAGACGTGGGCCACGAAGGTGAAGCAGTGGGGCGCCATGTACGGCGACCTCGTGCCGAAGAACCCGCTCGTGCCCGCGCCGTTGACCGGCAACGCGCTCACGCTCGAAGGCCAGACGCTCGAAGTCCATTCGCACGTCATGGGCGACTCCGCGGACAGCTCGTACGTCTGGATCCCGTCGATCAAGACCGTCGTCACCGGCGACATCGTCTTCAACGGTGTCCATCCGTGGACCGCGGAGTCGTCAACCGAGACACGAAAGTCGTGGATCAAGTCACTCGACGAAATCAGTGCACTGAAGCCCACGACCGTCGTCGCCGGTCACAAGGATCCGAAGCTCGCCGACGACGCCAGCGCGCTCAGGGCGACGCGCGACTACGTAGAGGCGTTCGATGCGGCCGTCGCGTCGTCGAAGACCGCGGCCGAGGTCAAAGACAAGGTGAGCAAGAAGTACGGCTCGCTGCAGCTGCCGATCATCCTCGAGATCGGGGCTGGCGCCGCGTTGCCGTCGGCAACACCGAGCAAGTGACGTTGACGTGGCGTCAAGGAGGCGGCTCGTGACTGATAACAGCAGATCCCAACCGCCGAATTGTCAGCAACGTGCTGCAAGCAAGTTGCGCGTTGATCGTCGTCGGAAGCTCGACTAGTTTGCCCCGCATATGCAGCTTTTCCCTCTCGAGGTCGTCGAGAGCTGGCACTCCGCAGTCAAGGCGCACAACGTCGAGCAGCTGTGCGCGCTGAGCTCGAAGGACGTCGAGGTGGTGGGCGTGCGGGAGACGGGTCGAGGTCATGACGAGCTGCGGCGCTGGTTCCGGCGCGGTGGTCTCAGCGCGGAGCCGATTCGCTGGTTCTGCGACTCGCGCGGTCACGTGGTCGTCGAACAACGCGGTCGCTGGTTCACGCCCGAAGCAGTCACGGTCGAGGACAGCGGCCGCTGGTTCATTCCCGACACGACGCACGAGCGCATCGTCGCGACGGCGTTCTCGGTCGTCGCCGGCCGCGTCGTGCGCTACCAGCGCTTCGAGAAGCTCGCCGACGCACTCAGCGCGACGAAGCTCACCGACGACGACGAAGTACTACCGACGGTCTAGAGCTCCTCGATCACGAGCCGACCGCCGCGCTGGCGAATCGTGAAGCGGCGGACCGCTGGCTCGTAGCCGCGCCCCGCGAAGTTGCGCGGCAACACCTCGACGTCGCCGACGCGAC
>DASUFX010000830.1:0-7013 GCA_036274355.1 Kofleriaceae bacterium
AAAAGCGATCCGAGCGGCGCCCACTGCCTCCACAACACGAACTGCTGTGACGCGATCACCGCGACGAACCAGGGCTGCTATCGCGCGCAGTGTTATGCGACCGCGCGCGAGCTCGCGTCGCGACTCGGCCTCACCGATTACACCGTCTGCTTCCAGTCGCGGCTCGGCCGCACGCCATGGATCCAGCCGCACACCGACGTGCTGCTCGACGAGCTCGCCAAGCAAGGCAAGAAGCGCCTCGCGGTGCTGTGCCCGGCGTTCGTCGCCGACTGCCTCGAGACGCTCGAGGAGATCGGGATCCGCGCGCGCGAGCAGTTCAAGGCCGCCGGTGGCGAGGAGCTCACGCTCGTGCCGTCGCTCAACGCGACGCCGGCGTGGGTCGATGCGGTGTGCGCGATGGCGGAGCGCCACGCCGCGCGCAAACAGCTACCGGTCGTTACGTAGACCTCTAGATCAGCTCGAGACACGCGCGGACGTAACGCGCTGCGAGCCGCGTCGTGGCGTCGGTGGCCTCGGCCGTCGGGCCGAGTGGCGGCGCGACCTCGACGCAGTCCGCGGCGCAGAGGCCGATGTCCTTGCCGATGCGATGGATCAGCGCGAACAGCCAGTCGGGCTCAAGGCCGTCGGGCTCGGGCGTGCCAGTTGCCTCGGCGTGTTTCGCGTCGGTGCCGTCGATGTCGTTCGAGAAGTAGACGCTCGTGACGCCCTTCGCGCGCAGATGATCGATCACCGCGTCGAGCGCAGCGTCGGGATCGCGGAGGATCTCGGCGGCCCAGAACTGCCGCACGCCGAGCGTGCTCTCCCAGTGCTCGCGCCCAAAGCGCGATGCACGCACGCCGACCTGTACGAGCCGGCCGTCGCGGCCGAGCAGCTCGTTCGCGTGATAGCTCCAGGTCGCGTAGCAGTACTTGATGCCGAGCCGCTCGGCGAGCAGATCGGTGTGCGCGTCGGGCTGCACGATGCCCCAGCGATCGCGGCGATGCTTCGCGAGCGTCTCCGAGACCGGCCACGCGACCGAGTGATCGCCACCGAGCACGATCGGAATCACGCGCGGATTGATCGCGAGCACGCAATCGAGCACGCGCGCTTCGATCGATAGCGGCGAGACGGGAAGCTCAGCGGCGAGACCCGGCGCGACATCTTTATAGAGCGCGGCGCGACTCGCTTCGATCTGTGCGGGTGCGAGCATCGCGTCGTGCAGCAGCTGCGGCACGACCGCGACATCGCCGATATCGACTATCGAGCGGCGGTCGAGCCAACCGCGCAGGTCGGGATCGGCAGCGATCAGAGCACTTCTGATCGCCTGGGGGCCGAGGTTGGCGCCGCGGCGGTAGCCGGCACCTACATCAGAGGGGACGCCCAGGATGATCGCCTTGGCATTTGCGATTCGATCGAGCGCGGCGATGAAGCGGTTTTGGATCGAAGCCTCGTCGGAAACGCCATATAGATGACGCTGCACTTCGAGCTGTGCCGCGCGGCCGGTCGAGACCACATAGAGGCCACCGGCGGACGGTCGGAGCATCGCCTGAAGCTGGGCGCGAGGGTCGGACACGAGGGCACCCTACCCCAGCGCGTGCCGAAGATCCCGCAACTAAGTTGCCGCAACGGCTGGAAATCAGGTTCCATCGCGGAGTATCAACGGTACGTCAAATTCAAACCTTTGACCGGAGACTCCATGAATCGCCTATTCAGGCCCACTATCGTGGCCGCGCTGGGAATCGCGGCTTCAGCGTCGATCGCTAGCGCCAACGTGGAGATCGGCGGTACTGCCGGTATTCACGTATTCAGCACGGACAACGAGCTCGGTGTTCCCGACACCGACGATGCTCCGTCCGAGCGCAACTCAGCGCTGTTCGGTCTTCGCCTCGGCGTGACGTTCAACGACATGCTGGGCGTCGAAGGCGAGTTCGGTGTCATTCCGAGCGAATCACGCGAGCTCGTGTTCGACGTTTGGAACCTGACCTATCGCGCTCACCTCATCGCGCAGTTCCGTGCGGCGAATCCGGCGACGAAGCTGGTTCCGTTCGTCGTGTTCGGCGGCGGCGCGATGGCGGTCGTCGACTCGAAGAACGAAGTGAAGATCGACAAGGACACCGACGCGATGCTCTACGCGGGCGTCGGTGCGAAGTACCGCGTCGACAACGGCTGGGGTCTGCGTGCTGACGCGCGCATCCTGTTCCCGCCGAGCTCGGCCGGTAACGGTCCGACGGTCGACTTCGAAGCGCTGCTCTCGATCTACAAAGAGTTCGGCCGCAAGGCCGCCGAGAAGGTTGTCGAACAGCCGAAGGGCCCGAACGACACCGATGGCGACGGTCTGACGGACGACGTCGACAAGTGCCCGAACGAAGCCGAGGACAAGGACGGCTTCCAGGACGACGACGGTTGCCCGGATAACGACAACGATGGCGACGGTGTCCCCGACGCCAGCGACAAGTGCGCGATGGAGCCGGAAGACAAGGACGGCTTCGAAGACGACGACGGCTGCCCCGAAGCGGATAACGACAAGGACGGCATCCCCGACGCCAGCGACAAGTGCCCGAACGAAGCCGAGGACAAGGACGGCTTCCAGGATGACGACGGCTGCCCGGATCCGGACAACGACGGTGATGGCGTGCCGGATGGCAGCGACAAGTGCCCCGATCAGCCGGAGACCAAGAACGGCTATCAGGACGACGACGGTTGCCCCGACGAGATTCCGCAGAAGGTGAAGCAGTTCACCGGCGTGATCCAGGGCATCAACTTCAAGGTGAACGATGCGGCCCTGCTGCCGGCGTCGAACAAGACGCTCGACAAGGCCGTCGCGGTCCTCAAGGAGTTCGGCGACCTCAAGCTCGAGATCCAAGGCCACACCGACGACCAGCCGATCAAGGCGGGCGGCAAGTTCGCCGACAACAAGGCGCTCTCGCAAGCGCGCGCCGAGACGGTGAAGGCGTACTTCGTCAGCAAGGGCATCGAAGAGGGTCGCCTCACGGCGGTCGGCTTCGGTGACGAGCAGCCGGTGGTTGCGCCGACGGGCCTCAAGGGAGCGAAGCTGAACTCTGCGCGCGCGAAGAACCGCCGCGTCGAGTTCAAGCTCGTCAGCACGCTGGTGCCGGGTGGCGGAGCGGCTCAGGGTGGCGGCGGCGCGATGCCGCCTCCTCCGTGAGCCACGCGCACTGAGGAACCTCCACTGAGGTGAAGACGAGGCCTTCGGGCCTCGTTTTTTTTTCCCGCGGGATACGCTCAGGCCAAGGTGAGCGCGGTCGCAAACGACCGCGCTCTCGATCCCTTGCCTTCGCTATCGGCCACCGGCTACGAACAGCAAATGGCTCTCTCGCGCGAGCTCCTCGACTGGCTGGTCTGTCCGAAGTCCAAGCAACCGCTCGTGTACTTCGAGAAAGAGGGCTTCTTGCTCTGTCCGGAGTCGCGGCTCCGCTACCGGATCGAGAACGACGTACCGGTGCTCCTCGTAGAGGAAGCGACTGAAGTTTCTGGGCCAGAGATCGAGCGCTTGCTCAAACAAGCCAAGGAGCTAGGCCTTCCAGGCGCTTAGCTCCAACGCCATGCTTGACCTTTGGCGTCAATAACGGTAGATCGCCGGTTCCTTCACCGGAGCCCGCGGTGCTGAAGTCGCTATCGATCTTCACTGGTAACAGTAATCGCGCACTCGCAGATGAAATCTGCAAGTTCGTAGAAATTCCGCTTGGCCGCGCGGACGTCACTCATTTCAGTGACGGCGAAATCTACGTCGAAATCGGCGAGAACGTCCGCGGCGTCAACTGCTTCGTCGTGCAGCCCACGTGCTCGCCGCCGAACCAGGCGCTGATGGAGCTCTTGATCATGATCGACGCGCTCAAGCGTGCGTCGGCCGGATCCATCGTCGCGATCGTGCCGTACTTCGGGTACGCGCGGCAGGATCGCAAAGCGAAGCCGCGCACGCCGATCACCGCGAAGCTCGTCGCGAACCTGATCACCGCGGCAGGCGCCGACCGCGCGCTTGCGATGGATCTCCACGCCGGTCAGATCCAGGGCTTCTTCGACATTCCGTTCGATCACCTGTTCGCGATGCCGGTCCTCATCGAGGAGCTTCGCGTGCTCGGCTTTGGCGGCGACCAGACGGTCGTCGTGTCGCCCGATGCAGGTGGTGTCGAGCGCGCTCGCGCATTCAGCAAGCGCCTCGGTGCGAGCCTCGCGATCATCGACAAGCGCCGTCCGGCGCCGAACGTCAGCGAAGTGATGAACATCGTCGGCGACGTCAAGGGCAAGAAGGCCGTCATCGTCGACGACATCATCGACACCGCCGGCACGCTCACGCACGCCGCGGCAGCGATCGTGAACGCGGGCGCAGCGAGCGTCTCGGCGTGTGCGAGCCACGCTGTGTTCTCGGGCAAGGCAGTGCCGCGCATCACCGATAGTGCACTGCAGCACGTGATCGTCACCAACACCATTCCGCTCAACGAAGCGGGTCAACACTGCGAGAAGGTGCGCGTGAAGAGCGTCGGGCGTTTGCTCGGCGAAGCGATCAAGCGCATCCACCACGGAGACTCGATCTCCAGTTTGTTCGTCTGAAAGAAGTCTGAAGGGAACCTGTCATGCCGGAAGCTCAAGTCGGAAAGCTCACTGTCACGCTGCGTAACAACTCTGGTAAGGGCGCTGCGATCAAGTTGCGCCAGCAGGGCAAGGTTCCTGGCGTTTGCTACGGCGCATCGCCGGAAGGTCGCATCGATCCGATGCCGATCGTCGTCGACGTCAAGGCGCTCCGCGCCGCGCTCGACCCGGTCCGCAAGCAGAACACGGTCATCGATCTGACGATCGATGGCGGCTCGGCACCACGCAAGCTGCACGCGCTCGTGAAGGAGTACCAGCTCCACCCGCTGCGTCGCGAAATCACGCACGTCGACCTGCTCGCGATCGATCCGAACAAGGAAGTGTCGGCGCAGGTTCCGCTCGAGTTCGTCGGCAAGCCGGCGGGCGCGATCGACGGCGGTCAGATTCGCATCGTCATCCGCGCGCTCGAAGTCAAAGCGAAGCCGAGCGACATTCCGGTCAAGCTCACGATCGATGTCTCGCCGCTCGAGATCGGCGACGTCATCCACGTCAACGCGATCGCGCTGCCGAGCGGCGTCACCGCGCTGACCGGTCGCGACCTCGCCGTCGTGACCTGCGCGAAGCCGGAAGAGGAGAAGGTCGAAGCGGCGGCGGTCACGCCCGAGGCGGCTGCGGCTGCAGCGGCTGGTGGCGCGGCTCCGGCGGCTGGCGCGGCGGCGGCTGGCGCGGCTCCGGCGGCTGGCGCGAAGGACGCCAAGGCGGCGGCTCCAGCGGCTGGTGCGAAGGACGCGAAGGCGGCCGCGGCTCCGGCCAAGAAGAAGTAATCGCGAACGCATCGTCGCGAGCCTTCGGGCGCGCAACGACGCACGCGAGATGGCGCCGGGCACGTTGCCGGCGCCGTCGTCGTTTCGGCGGTGCTCGTCGCGTTTACTTCGCGCCACGGGGCCAACGCGCTATACCCCGTCTCCTTCTATGACCTGGCTCGTCGTCGGGCTCGGCAATCCGGGCAGCAAGTACGAACGCAATCGCCACAACATCGGCTTTCGCGTCGTGGACGAGCTCGTCCGCAAGCACGGCCTGCCGGCGTGGAAGAGCGCGATCAAGGGCGGCGAGTCGACGAGCGGCATGATCACGACCGAACGCGGCCGCGAGAAAGCGTTCGTGCTCAAGCCGCTCGAGTTCATGAACCTGTCTGGCTTCGCGACCCAGCGCGCCGCGGCGTTTCACGACGTCGACATCACGAACATCCTCGTCGTGCACGACGAGATCGATCTCGACTTCGGCATCGTCCGGCTCAAGAACGGCGGCGGCCACGGCGGCCACAACGGCCTGCGCTCGATCCAGGAGCAGCTAGGCGGTGGCGGCTACGCGAGGCTGCGCATGGGCGTCGGCCGCGACCCGAACAAGCCGCCGGGCAGCAAGGACGCCGCGAACTGGGTTCTGGCGGATTTCCCGAGCGCTCACCAGGCGACGGTCGACGCCATGATCTCAGCCGGTTGCGAGTGCATCGAGACCACGCTCGCGCTTGGCATCGTGGCCGCGATGAACAAACACAACGCTCGTCCCAACCTCGCAACTTCGTGATATAGACCCCGCCTCTCTCGCTCTTCCCCCGCCACGGAAGGGCTTTACACCCACGAGGAGTCACATGGCACGACTGCAGTCACTACGAGACACGCCGAACACGGCGCGCGAATACGAAACGATCTACATCCTGCGCCCCAACACGCCGAACGAAGGCGTCGCGGAGGTCAACACTCGCATCAAGAACGTGATCGAGAGCATGGGTGGCAAGGTCATCAAGGTCGACAACTGGGGCAAGCGCCGCCTTGCCTATGAAGTCGCCAAAGAGCGCAAGGGCATCTACCTGTACTGGCAGTACCTGGCGCAGCCGGGCGTCGTCGAGGAGTGCGAGCGTAACCTCCGCATGCTCGACAACGTGATCCGCTACCTGACGACGAAGGTCGACGAGAACATCGACGTCACCGCGCGTCCGACCGAGATCGACGACTCGTCGTACGAGAAGGCGGCGCAGACCGCGGCCGACGAAGAAGACTTGTTCCTCTCGCGTGGCTCGGAAGAGCTGCCGTCTAGCGACGAGGACGACGAGTTCGGCCAGGACGATTTTAACGAAGAGCCGAGCTCGGGTGGCATGTCCGGCGGCCTCGGGGAGAAGGAGTAAACAATGTCGACTCGCATGGACGCTGGTGATGAAGGTCTCGATCGCGACGGTGATGACCGCCGCGGTGGCAAGGGTCGCGGCGCAGCACGCCGCAAGCTCCCCTGGCCCATGGACCAGATCGTCATGATCCCCACCCTGCGCCTCCAATCGACCAGCGTCGGCACCGAACTGCACGCCGACGAAGCGTGGAAGGGCGTGGATTTTCAGTTCTGGCAGGTCCGCGGCAATACCGCCAGCGATAACGACATGGAAGATAACTTCGTCACCGGCGAGAGGGGCGCTCCCCAAATCATCGAAACCTTTG
>DASUFX010000831.1:0-2049 GCA_036274355.1 Kofleriaceae bacterium
CTGCGCGGATTGCCATGGCACGTACGCGCGCGACGGCGAGCCGATTAGCTACGACGAGCCGATCGTGCCGCTCGCCGATATCGGCACGGACCCAGCGCGCGCGCACGCCGCGACCGAGAGCTTCGCGCGCGCCGCGAACGATCGCACGCTGAACCGCGGCTTCACGAAGTTCCGCTACACCGATGGCTACGTGCCGCCGGTGCTGACGAACGTGTGGGCGCGCGCGCCGTATGGCCACGCCGGCCAATGGCCGAGCCTCGCGGTGCTCGCGATGGCGCCCGAGCAGCGGCCGACCTCGTTCGTCGTCGATCTCGACGCGCCGTACGATCTCGCGACCGTCGGCGTGCCGATGCGCGCGCCCGGCGGCTCGCTCGGTGCCGGCGAATATCTGCACGATGCGACCAAACCCGGGCTCTCGGTTGCGGGCCATCCGTTCCTCGCCGAGCTCGGCAATGATGCGCCCGCGGTGATCGAGTACCTCAAAGCGCTATGAAGCTCGCGGCACGAGCGATCACTCGTAGGGCTCGAACAACGTCACGTTTACCGTCGATGTCGCCGTGCCTGCCTTCGCACGCACCCACAGCACGGCGTCCATCACCTGGCCTTTCGTGACGCCGTACTCGAGGTTCGCGAACGCGGTCGTCGGCGTGCTGCCGAACGCGACGTCCCAGCCATCACGGAGCAGCGTGCCATCGCCATCGTAGAGCGCGAGCTCGAACGACGAGCTCGCAGCGGTCTCGTACTGGGTGCCCGCCGCGAAGTGCGCGACGACGAGGTTGTCGCGCGCATCGAGCGACAGGCAGATGTCGATGCCACTGGTGTCGACGGTGATCGGGCCGACCGGTGTCGCGTTTGCGTTGCCGGTCATGCCGTACAGCGCGACGTTGTACGTGCACTCGCCGGGCTCGTGCGTCACCTCGGTGTCGCCGCCGATCTCGAGCGGCGGAACGTCGATAGTCGGCCGCGAGCCACCGGGTTCACCGGTGCAAGCGGCAAGCACAAACAGGCAGAACCATCCCCGCATGCACACACAGTGGTGACATGCGGGGAAAAAGTCGCGCGCGATCGTTACTGCGCCATCTGAGGCCTGGTCAGCGGACGCAGATCGTCGAACACGCGATGCATCAGCTTGCCCTGCGCGAGCCCGACTGCATGCGAGGTGTCGACGCAGCCGAGGTCGGCTGCACCGAACGCGCTGCCCGAGCCGAAGCCATCCGGCAGCGTCGCGCATGCCGGGAGCGGCGTGTCCGGCGTGTTGTCACCGTCCGAGTCGTATTGATACTTGCCGTGATCGAAGCAGAAGCCAACGGTGTCGCTCGTCGGCGAGCGCAGGAAGTTGCCTTGGTCGTCGATCTCGAAGCTCCAGATATAGCGGCAGCTCTCGCCGCCCGCGGTCGTATCGAACGAGCCCATGCGATCGGGCACCTGGCAGCGATGCGGCGCCGCACCGAGGCGGTCGGGGTTGTTGCCGCCGCCGCAACTGCCCATGAAGCAGTTCTTCGGCTGGCAGAGCGCGGTGCAGATCGCCGTCGACACCATCGTGCTCTCGCGAAGCAGCGGCAGATAACCCTGGTTGCAGCTGTTCACGTAGATCACGGGGCCGGGGTCGGCGCAGTTGTTCGTCGTCGTGCACTGCACGCGATGGCGCAAGCCAGCTGGCTGCGACTCGGCGACGTTGACGTCGGCGCCGCAGCTCCAGCCGGTCGGCAGCGCCGTGCCACGGCTCGGATAGCCGTAGCAGCCGTTGCTTGCCGAGCTACCGCACGTCGTGCCCGTCTTGACCAGCGTGCCCGAGCCGTCGAAGTCGTTGTCGGCGAGCGGATCGCACGCGAGATCACAAACGCCGCCGGCCGCGGGCGTCGTGTCGCCGGTACTGAACAAGCCCGAGTACGTCACGCACACGTGCTGCGCATCGCATGCGGGCTGGCCACCCTGCTGATCGCAGATCTGTTTGCACTCGCCGGTGCCGCCGCGGTAGTTGCCGCACACTGCGCCCTTCTTGCAGGCGTCGTAGCCCAACGCTCCGGGAGCACCGAACATGCAGGCGTC
>DASUFX010000832.1:0-13449 GCA_036274355.1 Kofleriaceae bacterium
TCCGTCCACTACTCGAGCAACTACTGCAACGCGTACTGGAACGGTCAGCAGATGGTGTACGGCGACGGCAGCACGTCGCAAGGTTGCAAGCCGCTCGCGCGCTCCGTCGACGTGACGGCGCACGAGCTCACGCACGCGGTCACCGAGAACGAGTCGGGCCTCGTGTACAGCGGCGAGTCGGGCGGCATCAACGAGTCGCTCTCCGACATCTTCGGCACGTTCACGGAAGCGTGGACCGACGGCGGCAAGAACGGCACGCTCGCAATTTCGAGCGACACGTGGCTGCTCGGCGAAGACGTCATCTCGGGTGGCCTCCGCTTCATGTGTGACCCCGCGAAGGATGGCGCGTCGAAGGACTTCTGGACGAGCAGCGTCGGCTCGGTCGACGTGCACTACAGCTCGGGTGTCGGCAACCTCGAGTTCTGCCTCCTCACGAAGGGCGGCACGCACCCGCGCGGCAAGTCGAACATCAACGTTCCCGCGCTCGGCATGGATAAGGCGATCCGCATCTACTACAAGGCGGCAACCGACATCCTGACGTCGAGCTCGAAGTACGCGAACCTCCGCACGGCGATGGAGCAAGCGGCGACGGCGCTCGGTTACGACCAGGCGACGAAGGACGCGGTGAGCTGCTCGTGGGCAGCAGTCGGTGTCGGCTCGGCGCCGACGAACTGTGGTGGCACGACGCCTCCGCCGCCGCCGCCGACGGGCGATGGCGTGCTGATGAACAACGTGCCGGTCACGAGCATCAGCGACGCGAAGGGTGGCAACAAGTACTGGAGCTTCGCGGTGCCGTCGGGTCAGACGACGATGACGATCACGATCAACGGCGGCTCCGGTGATGCTGACCTCTACGTCCAGTTCGGCACCAAGCCGACGGCGTCGTCGTACGCATGCCGCCCGTACAAGAACGGCAACGCAGAGACGTGCACGTTCACGCCACCGCAAGCGGGCACCTACTACGTGATGCTGAACGCCTACGCTGCGTACTCGGGTGTCACGCTCACCGGTAGCTACTCGGCGTCGGGTGGCGGTGGCGACCCGTACCTCAGCAACGGCGTGGCGGTCACCGGGCTCTCCGGTGCAACCAGCAGCGCGGCGTACTGGCGCGTGGCAGCGCCGGCCGGCAAGACGCTGACGATCAAGATCAGCGGCGGCTCCGGCGACGCGGACCTCTACACGAAGTTCGGCTCGCGCCCGACGACGTCATCGTACCTCTGCCGTCCGTACCTCAACGGCAACAGCGAGACCTGCACGACCACGAACACGACTGCCGGCGACTACTACGTCATGTTGCGCGGCTACACCTCGTACTCGGGCGTGAGTCTCATCGCGAGTTACTAAAGCCACGGCGACGCCCGGCAGTGCCGGAGAACGGAGGTCTATTCCGACACACAACAAATCCTCTCTCAGGATGGTCACAGAAACGCGCTGAGTGCCTCGGAAGGCTCAGCGCGTTCCCCTTTTCGGGCTCAGCGCAGCCGCCACTGCGCGAAGCCCTCTTCGCCGGCGAGATCGACGACGCGCACGAAGTCTTGATACTGGAGCGTGTCGGCGTGAAGCAGCAGCTCGCCGGCGCTATTCGTGCGGAGCGCGCGCAGCTTGGCACGCAACGCGTTCCAGTTCGCGACATCGGCCTGCGTGACGGTGAGCTCGGCGACCGGTCCGGGTTGGTCAGCGCGCGGCCGCTTCGGCAATCCAGCGGGCGGTAACTCGAGCGCCGGGACGAGTCGAACACCGCCGAAAGCGTGGGGCGCGACGTACGCGACGTCGAGATCTGCGTCATCGATCGCCACTGCCGCATCGCGCACGATCGTCATCGGCGTTGTCGGCTGCGCGGTGATCGCGATCGGTCCTTGCATCGCGAGCGGCGCATCGTGGGTCTCGACGAGGTGTTGCTCGATCGCCTGCTTCGCATTGGCGCGATCCTCACCGTTGAAGAACGTCGCAGACGCCTGCAGCTCGAGCGTCGGCAGCTTCGCAAACGGCATCTCGCCGAATGCGAACGAGCAGCGCATCGGTTTCGCGGTCTTGTTCAGCTCGGCGACGAGCTTCTCGACGCACGCCGGCTGCGCGAGCCCGATGACCTTTGGTTGCGCACCGAACTCGACGAGGCCGGTCCCGTAGTGGTCGGGCTGTGTATGCAGGCAGGCGGTGAGCGCCGGCTCGATGGTGCGCAGCGGATTCTCGGGCGGCGGGGGTGCCACAGGGTCGTGCGGCGGGCGTGCGTACGTTGCGCCCTCGCCCGGCGTGAACGTGAACGACGTGCTTGCCTTGACGCTGCCCTGCTTCGGCCGCGGAAACTCGATCGCGGACAGCGCGGTCGTCATGCAGCTCGCGACCGCCGGAAAGCCATCGAGCTTCACGTCGCGAACGAGACCGCCGCTATCGATCGTCCAGCTCGCGGTCAGCGTGCCCGCGAGGTCGCTCTTGGTGACGAGCTCCTTTTCGTAGCAGTAGCGAATGCGGTTGATGTTGCGCCGGATGTAGCGGCGCACGATCGTCTGATCGAGCTCGCCAAGGGCGGTCAGCGCGCCTTGCTTCACGCTCGGAACGCTCGCGTAGTGCGGACCAGAGCCGTGACCGATGTAGCCGTACGAGATGCCGTAGCCCTGGCTTGGCGTGCCGTGTCCGCCTGACAGCGTACCGATTCCGCTGCCGGCGCCGATGACACCGCACGGCTGGCCGTCACAGAGAAATGCGTCGCCGACCTGGCCAGTGACGCGCGGACGCGCGGTCGCGCCGACGATGAACTGCATGGTTTCCGGCGCACAGGTGCCGAACACAACGCGCAGCGGCGGCGGTGGCGGCGATGATTGCGGCTCGGGAGGTGTGCTGGTTTCGTGTGCGCACGCTGCGAGGAACATCAGCACCGTGATCCGACCCATCCGGAGCGTGTAGCACGATCAGGGATACAATCGACGCATGCGTCGGATGAGACTAATCGCGATCGCCGTGATGCTTGTCGCCTGTAAGCCGAAGCCGCCGAACAAACCCGACCCGCGTGTCGCCCAGCTCGAGAAGGAGCTCGCCGATACGAAGGCCGCGCTCGACAAGGAGCATCAAGACGCAGAAGCGCTGCGCTCGAGCGACGCCGAGCTGAAGGCGAAAGCCGACGAAGCGGCCGCACTCGAAGCGAAGCTCGCCGAGGCAGTTGGCAAGGCGGGCGAAGTGACGACGGCCGACGGCGCGGTGAAGCTCGAGCTCGTCGACCAGATCTTGTTTCCAGTCGGCGAAGCGGACCTCACGCCGCGTGGCAAGGAAGTGCTCGCGAAGGTCGGCGCCGCGCTCAAGGACATCAACGACAAGCAGATCTGGGTGCAGGGCCACACCGACGATCAACCGATCCTCGTGAAGAAGCCGAAGGCCGAGCCGCCGAAGCCCGAACCGAAGAAGGCCGCCGCGAAACCGCCGAAGAAGGGTGCGAAGGACGCGAAGCCCGATCCGAAAGAGGTGAAGGCAGAAGCGAAGCCCGAAGAGAAGCCCGCTGAGACGAACGACGCGGTGTTGCCGTTCGTGACGAACTGGGAGCTGTCGGCGGCACGCGCGCTCACCGTCGTGCACTATCTGCAAGACGAGGCGAAGATCGATCCGACGCGGCTCGCCGCGGTCGCGTTCAGCCAGTACCGGCCGGTCAGCAAGAACCGCGCGAAGAACCGCCGGATCGAGATCGTGCTGTATCCGCGCGCGAAGATCTCGCCGAAGTGATCAACGCGGGCGCGGACCTAAGTGCATGCGGTCTTGCGCGGCGCGGAAGCCCTGCACGGAGGCCGGCTCGGGCTTGAGCAGCGAGACCGCGATACCGACAATGAAGGCCGCCGGCACGCTGAAGATGCCGGGGTTCTTGAGCGAGATGATCGGCTCGGCGTTCTTGAACAGATCGACCCAGACGGTCGGCGACAGCAGGATCAGCACGAGCGATACGATCGTGCCGGTCAGCATGCTGGTCATCGCGCCAAGTGACGTGAAGCGAGACCACGTCATCGACATCAGCAACGCGGGGAAGTTCGCCGACGCTGCGATCGAGAACGCGAGGCCGACCATGAACGCGACGTTCTGGCCCTTGAACAAGAGGCCGAGACCGATCGCGACCACGGCGAGACCGATCGTCGCAATCTTCGCGACGCGCAGCTGCTCGCGCTCCTCGACCTTGCCGTCGCGCAGCACGTGACCCCACAGGTCGTGCGCGAGCGCGGCGGCGCCGGATAGCGTGAGACCTGCGACGACCGCGAGGATCGTCGCGAACGCGACGGCGGATATGAAACCGAGGAAGCCAGTGCCGCCAAGAACTTCGGCGAGCAGCGGTGCGGCCATGTTGCCGCCCTTGTCGACCGCGATGATCGTCTTGCGGCCGACGAGCACCATCGCGCCGAAGCCGAGCACGAACGTGACGAGATAGAAGAAGCCGATCAGCGACGTCGCGTAGGCGACCGAGCGGCGCGCCGTCTTCGCATCCTTCACGGTGTAGAAGCGCATGAGGATATGCGGCAGACCGGCGGTGCCGAGCATCAGCGCGAGGCCGAGCGAGATCGCTTCGAGCGGATTCGCGACGAGCTTGCCGGGCGCCATCACCGCGGCGCCGTCGTGCTTGACCGCTTCGCCGAACAACGCGAGCGGGTTGAAATTGAACTGCGCGAGCACGAGGACTGCGAGCAGCGTCGCGCCGAGCAGCAAGAGGCCCGCCTTGATGATCTGAACCCAGGTCGTCGCGATCATGCCGCCGAACAGCACGTAGATCAGCATCACGACGCCGACGACCACGACCGCCAGCTCGTACGGCAGGCCGAACATCAAGTGCACGAGGCCGCCAGCGCCGACCATCTGCGCGATCAGATAGAACGACACGACGGTCAGCGTGCTGATCGCGGCGGCGATGCGCACCGGGCGCTGGCGGAGGCGGAACGCGACAACGTCGACGAACGTGTATGTACCGAGGTTACGCAGCGGCTCGGCGATCAAGAACGTGATCAGCGGCCAGCCAACGAGAAAACCGATCGAATAGATGAGGCCATCGAAGCCGTCCTTCGAGACGAGGCCGGCGATGCCGAGGAAGGACGCCGCGCTCATATAGTCGCCGGCGAGCGCAAAGCCGTTCTGTGCCGCCGAGACACTGCCGCCTGCCGCAAAGAACTCGGCCGAGGTGCGCGTGCGACGCGCCGCCCAGTACGTGATGCCGAGCGTGATCAGCACGAAACCGATGAACGAGACGATCGCGATGACGTTTGGCTCGCCGAGCGAGGTCACGGCGCACCATCACGCTTCTTGCGCAGCGCTTCGACTTGCGGGTCGTAGCTGCGATTTGCCCACCGCGCGTAGATCGCGATCAGGATCGGCGCGAGCACGATCAGCGCAGCGCCGAGCACGATGCCGATGCTGACCCGATCGCCCGCGATCAGCGCGCCTGTCGTGTCTTTGTCGTACGCGACCAGCAGGATGAACCCGAAGTAGGCGGTGACCATGACCGCGGTGAGCACGCTGCCGACGCGCCAACGCCGCGCGACCAGCTTCTCCACATCCTCGTCCATGCGCGGACTATAGACTCAGCGCGCAGGCGGCTCGATCGTGATCACGTATGAATCGCAGCCACCCGGCCCGCGATCGCCACCGATGCGATGCTCGAGTGGACAACTTACGTCGCGCTCATCCGTGCGCAGGATCTGAGCGCCGAGACTCTTCAGCGCATCGATCACTTCCGGATCGGGCAACACGACCTTGCCGTACAGCTTCGGTCCACTCGATACGAGCGCGATGTGCGGCTTCACGGCGGCAAGGAACGCGCGCCGACTCGACGTCTTCGAGCCGTGGTGGCCGACTTGCAAGATGTCAGCACGCACCGCCGTCGCGTGGTGCTGGAGCAAGAACTCCTCGACGTCGCCCGGCGGATCGCTCGGATCCTTGCGGGCGCCCGATTCGGCGTCACCGACGAGCAGCACATGCGTCGTGCCGAGCTCGACGGTGATCACGACCGAGTTCTGATTCGGATCCGAGAGCTTCTTCGCCTCGGCGTGCAGGATCGTGAACTTCGCCGCCTCGCCGAGCGGCACGGTGTCGTCCTCGGAGAAGCGCTCCCAGCGTCCGATCTTGATCTCCGCACCTTTCACGCCGACGACGTGGTCGACCGGGACACTCGCCGCGGTGTGATAGACGACGGTCGTCGATGCAGCGACCGCTTCGATGAAGTCGCGGTAGAACGCGGCGTCGTTGACCCGTCCCGAGTCCCACACGTTCTTGACGTCGTAGCAATGCACGACGAGATCGAGCGCGGAGCCGTGATCGAGGTGAGGGTGACTGAGCACGACGTGATCGAGCGGCAGCCGCTGCGTGGGTGCGGGGTCGCCCTTGTCCACGCAGAGGTCGTCGCCCGAGGGACCGATCGCACGCGCTAGATAATCGATCACGCGGAGCGGCTTCTCGTCGCGATCATTCGTCCCGCCGTCGTAGAGCAAGTTGAAGTCGTGGCCCTGCACCAGGATCGCGAGGCCGGTGCCGACATCGATCAGGTGGACGCGATACGTGCCCGCTGGCGGTGGCTCGCGCGGCACGTCATCGGGGCTATCGACCTTCTTCCACGTGATGTTCGGCGCCGGGCCGACCTGTGTCGGTGGTGTCGCCGACGACGGCGGCGGCGGCGGCAACGTGCTGCGCGCAGACCCGCGGCATGCGGCGAGCACCGCGAGCAGGATCGCGAACGATCTCATGCACGCTTGCGCGTGGCGTCGTCGAGGCGATGCGAACTGGCGATCGGCGACGGCATCACGCTCGCAGGCCAGGTGACCTGCGGCGGCGGGAATGCGGGGCGTGCGAGCAAATAGCCTTGGCCGTAGCGCGCGCCTGCTGCGATCACTGCCTCGAGCTCGGTCTCGGTCTCGATGCCTTCGGCTACTACTCTCGAATCGAGCTCGCTGCACATGCGCACGATCGCAGATACCAGCTTGAAGAGGCGAGTATCTTTCGTCAGTCCTGCGATCAATCCGCGATCGAGCTTCACGACCCGTGGATGCAGGTCGGCGATGTACTTGAGGTTCGAGTAGCCGGCGCCGAGATCGTCGACGACCAGATGCACGCCACGGCCGCGCACCTCCGCGAGCATGTCGGAGCACAGCCGGAAGTGCGAGAGCGGCACGGCTTCGGTGATCTCGAGGTAGACGTCTTCGGAGTGCTGGAAAATCGGATCGTCGGGCTGCACGACCCACCGTTCGTTCAGCTCGGCGGGATGGACGTTGAGAAACAGCGGATGACCCTGGCAGCCTTCGAGCGCCATCGAGCGCAGCATGCGGCCGAGCTCGCCGGTCAGGTTCTCGGAGACGGCCGCCGCGAACATCTGCATCGGACCTTCGAACTCGCGCGCCTTCGTGCGCGCTAGCGCTTCGTACGCGAAGACTTTCTGCGTTCGCAGATCGACGAGCGGTTGAAAGACGCAGAAACAATCACGGTCCTCGATGACACGCGCGATCGCTTCCCCCAGAGGCGACTTCGTAGGTCTTCTCACCGGCAGCGTTGATCATAACGTAGCGATCAAAACTGGAATACTGCCGACACGCTGAACGCCGGACCGCTCAAGTTGAGCCCTCCTAACGAAGCCGCAGTCATTTCGAGATGAAGCGTGTCGTCGCTGGTGGCATCGGGAGTCGCGGTTAGGGGTATCGACGAGGTAGCGACGGCAGAAAGCTCGGCGCGAAACGACAATGCGTAACGCTGTCCCGCGAAAGCGTAGCAGTCGATACCGAGTGCAGCGCTGCTGATCGCACCCCAGCCGTGGTCGCTCGCGGTGTGACCCATGTCATCGTGAATCGCGAGTGAAGCGCGCGCGCTGCCCACATCGAGGCGGCCGCTTGCGACAAATCGCCGCTCCGTCAGGTGATAGCGCAGCTGCGCTCCTGCGGTGAGCCACAGCGTACTGAGCTGTGTCGTCATCGTCTGAAACATCTCTCCGCTCGCGGTGCCCCAGCCGAAGGTGCCGTTCACCCACATCTCGAGGCCGGCGAGCGTGTTGATGCGCCGGCCATAGGCGAGCCCACCGCCGAACAGGCTATCCCCAGTGAGCGCATTTGCCGAATCGGAGCGGAGTGCGCGGTTCGTGCTCGTGTACGAGATCTCGTTGTTGCCCGCGTAGGCAGTACCAGTAAGCAGCAGCAAAGCGATGACGGCGCGCATGTCAGTTCCCCTCGTCGAGCAGGTCGTTGGTAAGGAAGCCGGTGAGCACGAGCGCTTGTTCGCGCGTCGCGGTCGGCGACGGAATGATCGTCGCGTGGCCGAGCGGATCGCCGTGATCGACGAACACCTTCGCGTTCGCGGTCGACAGCACGCGCGCCGGCGGATCGTCGAGGCGGAAGTCTGTCGGGTGCAGGTTGTCGAGCGCGACGAAGCCGACGCGCGACACCGCATCGGTCGCGCCGATCAGATACGAGCCGCTCGGCGAGAAGTCATACGAGTCGAGCTTGCCGACGCCAAGCAGCGGTGACGTCGATAGCGTGTCCATGTCGAGCAAGCCGAGCACGGTGCGCGCGTCGTCGTGGACGAGCATTGCGAGGTCGCGGCCCGGCACCGGCGCGACGTCACGCACCGGATAAGACAGGTTGATCGTGTGGAGCTTCGCCTGGGTCAGTGGATCCTGGATGTCGACGAGGTCGAGCACGTGCACGCGCGTGACCTTCGAGCCGACAGACGCAAACAACGCCTTCGTCGGTGGGACGCCGCCACCGCTCGGGAACAGGAGGATGCGATCGATCGGATCGGACACCGGCACCGAGCGGAACTGCGCGGTATCGGCATCGATGACGACGATCTCGCCGGTGTTCGGCGTCGATGCGAGCACGTAGCGGCGATTCGACGGATCATCGTAGACCGCGATGTCGGTCGGGCCACCGCCGGCACCGAGCTCGGCGAGCAGCGGCTTGAAGTCGGAATGCTCGGGCGTCTCCGGCGGCACCGCCTGGATCAGCACCTGGAGCACGTCGCGCGCGTTGTCGCTGCGCACGTAGGCGCTCGAGGTATTCGGCGCGAACACGACCTCGCGGGGAATCACGGCTTGGCCGCCGAGATCGAGACGCACCGAGACCTCGCGGCGCGTCGGGTTGTTCGCGTCGATCAGCGTGAGGTTGTTCGACGACAGCACGAACGCGAACGTGCGCGGCGATGGATCTTCGGCACCGGGCACCACCATCGGCGGCGACAGCGTGACGCCTTGCGGGACCGAGCCGAACGAGCGAATCGTCTTGAGCGTCGGGTTGAGATCGCTCGGCGGCTCGTTCAAGTGAATTACTGCGAGCTCGTTCGGGTTGCGGAAGAAGCCGGCCTCGTCGGGGCCTGCCGCCGAGAAATACGCGACGACCATGCTGTTGTCGGGCGCGACCGCGATGCGATCGAACGGCGACCCGATCTCGTAGCCACGCGTCTCCGCCTCTGGGTTCACGGTGTCGACGACCCAGAACATCGGCGGCTGATCGATCTGGCCTTTGACGATCGCTTCCTCGCCGCGCGTGATCACGAACAAGAGGTGGCGATCCGGGCTCGGCACCGCGACCACGGCGCGCCGGCCGATCTTCTCGGTCGTGATCTTGGGCTCGTCCTTACCGAGGTCGAGCAGTGTGACGCGATCGAGCGCCGAGTCGACGTACGCGATCTGCGACTTCATCGGGATCGGGCCGAGCACGGTGCGCTCGCGATCCCACATGATCGGACGCTCGTCTTCCCAACACGCCCCGAGGGCAGCGATGGCGGACAGAGCACAAAGGGATGCGACGATCTTCATTGGACCACCTGGCTGTTGAGGTCGAAGCCGGTCACGGTGCGAACGGCGTCGGACGTGAGGTCGAGAAACGAGACGCGGCCGAGCGGATGGCGCTGCGCGACGAACGCCTGTGCGGCACCGGGCAGCATGCCGACCGACGACGGCGGAGAGCCGAGTGGCTTCGTGATCACGACGCCGGTCTGCGTCGTGACGACCTGGATCGCGCGCGTCGCGTTGACGGTGTCACCACCATCGAGGTTGACGTAGACCTTCGAGCCGTCCGGCGAATACGTGAACGGGCCTGGATCGACCGGCGTGATCTGCAGCTTGCCGAAGCCCGTCGCGAGGTCGAGCAGCGTGTAGCCGTAGCTCTTGTCGATGTAGTCATCGAAATTCGACGCGGTGCTCGGATCGCCAAATGCCTTCGCGTTGAGCAGCAGCGCGGTGTCGCCCGTCGGCGAGATGCCGACCGCGCGGACCGACTTCTTCAATGTCCAGGTCTGCTTCGGGTAGCCGGGCTGGTCGAGCTTGACGAGCGTGATGCGCTCGTCGGCCGTGGCGTTCGTGTAGAGCAGGCCGCGGTGGCCGTCGCGCGACAGCACGAGCGACCCGAGCGTCGCATTTGTCAGGTCGACGGTCTCGACGCCCGTCGGGTTCTGCGCGTCGCCAGGAACATCGATGATCGCGAGCTGTTTCGCACTGCGCAATACCGCGTAGAGGCGAGCACCGTCGGGTGCGAGGTCGATGTCGGTCGGCGGTGACGCGAGCGGAATCTGGAACGCGACGCCCGGCATCGAGCCGACGTTCACGATGCGCAGCGACGACGCGCCGCTCTGGCGCACCGCCGCGTATTCGCCGGTCGCGACGATATCGACCTCGACGTCGCTCGCTGGCACGCTCGGATCGATGACCGGGATCGGCGGCACGATGCTCGGCTCGTGATCGGTCGCATACGCGAGATCGATCACCGACACGCCGTCCTCCGTGACGACGTACGCGCGATTGCCGGCCGCATCGAACTGGACGTTGCGCGGCCGGAATCCGACCGTGAGGTTCACGGCCTTCTCGGCGCCGGGTGCGAGCGCCAGGACGGTCACGTCCTGGAAGCTACCGACGTTGGTGATGTTGCCCTCGGCGATCGCTTTCGCGAGATCGAACCAGATCACCGCAAAGCGCCCACTGGGATCGATATCGAGCCGGTTCAACCGCTGCAGCGTGCCGAGCACGCGAATCGCGTCGCTGTCGCCATCAGGCCGCACGATCGTCGCGGTTCCGTTCGACGTGTCGAGCACGACCGCGCCGTCGGTACCGGGAATCGTCGCGACTTCGCGCGGAGATTCACCGACTTTCGTGGAGCGAACTGCGAGCGTCGTGCCGTCGATCCGCGCGAGCGAGTCCTCCGCGGTCATCGCGACATAGACGTAGCGTTGCGAGCTGATCGGCGCGCCGAAGTCGTACTCGACCTCGGGCGGCGGCATCACACCGGCATCTGTCGACGGTGGGCGCTCGCATCGGCCGAAGTCATTGCACACGTAGCCGGCCGGGCATTCGTTCGACGACAAGCAACCGACGTAGCCGCTGTCGGCCGACGCGCCGCCATCGACCAACGAGCCGCCGTAGTCGCCAGCAACTTCTGACGAACAAGCAGCGGCGACGATCAAGCCGCCCAGGCAACACAGTACGCGCATCGGATCCTCCGAGCCGACGCGATGGCAATGGATGTGCCGCGCGGCCATGTGCGATCTCGTTGCGTTACGCGCCGCGACTTGCCGCGCCGCGCGAACACCTCTGACACGAATGCCCTAGCAACAGACCTACTCGCTCGGCGAGATTGCTGTACGTCACATTCGGGCTTATCGATCAATGACCATGTCTAGCGACCCCGTGCTGAGCGTCTTGCCGTTGGGATTTCCATGGCAGACGTTCGATCCGTTCCTGTTCTGCGTGCATCACGACGACGCGTATCCCGCGGGCAACGAGCACATGGGTCCGGCTGCGTCGCTCGCCGGCCGTGACATCGGTCAGGACTTCGCCGGCAAAGACGGCTGGCGCATGTATCACGGCGAGACAGTTCCGGGTTTTCCGCAGCATCCGCATCGCGGCTTCGAGACCGTCACGATCGTTCGTCGTGGGCTCATCGATCATTCCGATTCGCTCGGTGCCGCCGCGCGCTTCGGTCGCGGTGACGTGCAGTGGCTCACCGCCGGTAAAGGAATCGTCCACTCGGAGATGTTTCCGCTGCTCGACAAGAGCAAGCCGAACCCGGTCGAGTTGTTTCAGATCTGGCTCAACCTGCCGCGCGCGGGAAAGATGGTGAATCCGTACTTCTCGATGCTGTGGGATCACACGATCCCGCGCCAGGAAGCGCGCGACGACGCGGGACGCACCACCGAGATCACGGTGATCGCCGGCACGGTCGGCGACGCGAAGGCACCTGCCCCGCCGCCCGATTCGTGGGCCGCGCGCGCCGATGCCGACGTCGCGATCTGGTCGATCCGCATGATGCCCGGTGCGACGTGGACGCTACCTGCGACGCGTGCCAGCACGAACCGCACGCTCTACTTTTTCCGCGGCACGTCCGTGCAGATCGCGAGTCGCAAGCTCGAGAAGAACGCCGGCGTGCGGCTGCGTCCCGACGCCGACGTCACGGTGGTCGCCGGTCCCGACGGTGCCGAGCTGCTGCTCCTGCAGGGCCGTCCGATCAACGAGCCGGTCGTCCAGTACGGTCCGTTCGTGATGAACACGCCCGCGGAGATCCAGCAAGCGTTCATGGACTATCGCCGCACGCAGTTCGGCGGCTGGCCGTGGCCGAAGGATGATCCGGTGCACGGGCGCGAGGACGTGCGCTTCGCGCGTCACGCCGACGGCAAGATCGAGCGCGCGGATGGCGGGACCGCCGATCCGTCCGGTCACTCGTCGATGAAGCCGCTCGGCTCGTCGACCGGCAGCGTGTAGCGCTTCGTGATCTCGCCGCGGATCACCATGCGGCTCGCTTCCGCCGACAGCTTCGTATCGGTCTCGACACGCTCGACTGCCTCGGCGAGCTCCGGGTCCTTGACGTTGTCGCGGAACCACGTCGAGTACTCGCGCTTGCGCAGGTGATATGTCCAGGTGTCGTCGTCGACACCTTCGGCGAGCATCACGAACAACATCAGATTTGACGCCTTGAGATTGAGCCGCCTGTCGGGCCCGCGGAAGTAGAAGCTGTGCGGGCCGAGGTTCCCCTCGACATACTTGCGCGAGTGGCGCGTGCGCTCGGTGCGGCACTGATACGTCTGGACGTCGAACGCCTGCTTGCTGTCGGTGTGCCAGAGCAGCGTGTGACCTGCCGCCAACTTTTCGGTGGGCACGTGGGGTGTCTTCTTGACGGCCGCGACCTTCGCGAACTCCTTCACGGTCTTGTCGGGATGATCGCCGACGACAAGCAGCGTATTGATCGATTCGATCACCGGCTTCGCGACGCTGCCCGGATGCACGGTGACGTAGATCGTCCCGCGCGGCCTCAGCGCGAGCTCGGTGGCGGGCTCCCACGATCCCGGTAGCAAGTGGTGGGCTTCGTCGACGACGAGCCAGTGCGGCCGGCCAGTACGCGTGCGTAGCTCGACGAGCGGCGGCAGTAGCTGCGCGAAGAACTCCGGGCGATGCTCGACTGCGACGCCGAGCATGTTGACGACCGCGTTGCGGTGAGCGTCGCGCAACACGTCCATGACCTCGACGAC
>DASUFX010000833.1:0-5351 GCA_036274355.1 Kofleriaceae bacterium
CAAGCTCGGCAAGGACGACCTCAAGGGCGTCCACGTCGCGGTCCAGGGCGTCGGCCACGTCGGCTACTACCTGTGCAAGGAGCTGCATGCGGCGGGCGCGAAGCTCACCGTCGCCGATGTCGACAAGCTCAAGAGCGAGCGAGCGCAGCGCGAGTTCGGTGCTGCAGTGACATCGATCGACACCGTCGCAGCGGTCGAATGCGACGTGTTCGCGCCGTGCGCGCTCGGCGCCGGTCTCAACGACAACACGATTCCGCACCTGCGCGCGAAGATCGTGGCCGGCGCTGCGAACAACCAGCTCGCGGAGCCGCGCCACGGTGATGACCTCTACGCCCGCGGCATCCTCTACGCGCCCGACTACGCGATCAACGCCGGCGGTCTCGTCAACGTCGCGCAAGAGGTGAAGGGCTACGACGCGGCCGCGTCGCGCGCGAAGACGCTCGAGATCTACAACACGATCTGGGACATCTGCGATCGCAGCAAGAAGCTGCAAGCGCCGACGTACAAGGTCGCCGACATCATGGTCGAAGAGAAGCTCGCGGCAGTCGGCCGCAAGCAGTAGTTACCAGCGGCGCGCGCGGCGCATCAGGTCGTCGATCGCGTGATCGAGGCGCGCCGAGCTGGCCGCGAGTCGCTCGCGCATGCCGCGCAAGTCGTCGCGTTCGCGCTCGAGCAGCGACAGCTTCGCGTTCAGCCGAATCGCCTGTGCGCGACACGCATTCGCCTGCTCGCGCAGGTCAACCAACCGATCCGCGAGTGAACGCGTGCCCGGCATACCTAGTGTGATGACCCGCCACGAGCCGAGGGGTCACATTTTCGGCGCTGACCTTCCGTGACAGCAGCTGACTACAGACCTCGTGTAGTCAGAGATCCGACCGTCACAGCGACTCGAGGAACGCGATCAGATCATCGAGTTGCTCTGCCGTGAGCTGCGCAGTCTTGCCGTGGAGATCACCACCGCCACACGTGCCGAATCGGTCACGGAGCGTGGCTGCGCAACCATCGTGCATGAACGGAGCGCGCACACCGACGCCGAGTAGGCTCGGAACTTTTAAGTTAGCGCCGGTACCAACATTGACGAGCATGTTGTTCGTGTACTGCGGGCCGACGTGGCAGGTCGTGCAACCGAGGTCTTGCGACATGAACAGCTGCTGGCCGCGCTCTACCGCGTCGGCAGCTGCGAACGTCGTCGATTGCGGAGCCGGAATGCGATCGAGCCACGGCCCGAGCGAGACGAGCTGGCTGTGGGTGAGCGAGCCGCCGAACATGCGCTGGCTGAACACGTTGCTCATCAGCGTCTGGAGATCCGTCATGTCGCCGGACCAGTGATACGGACCGCGCGTCAGGATGCCGCCGGCGAGGCTTTGCGTGCGACGCGTGCCGAGCTGATCGAAGTCCCAGACCTGGCCGTCGTCGCGCGCCTCGGGATGACACGACGCGCACGCGATACTCGCGGCCGTCTGCGTGTGGAACAGCGCGCGACCCGCGTCGTAGCCGATGGTGCCCGGCAGCGTCACGGTGCGATCGCTCGTCATGTTCGTGCCGTGGATCACGAGCGCCGGATACTCGGGATAGAACACGACGAGCTCGCCATTCGCCCGATACGCAACCGACGTCGGCGCGCCGAGGTCGTCGTTGTACCTCATCACGCGTGACTCGTCGGAGTCGCCACATTGATCGTCGTCGTGCTCGCCCATCGCGGACATCGGCACGACCTGCACGCTCTTGCTGCCGGCGCTCGCGAACGCGAGCAACGTCGCGTCGGGATTCACCGCAACGTCGACCGGCAGCGCGCCATGAACGAACGGCGCGACGGCAACGGGCGTACCGCTCGGATCGACGATCGTGATCGCGCTCTCGACGAGGCCTTGCTCGCCGCACGTGCTCCCGTAGCCGCCCGGTGAGAGCCGGAGCTGCTGGCCAACTTTGCGTTGATGCGTCATCGCCATGCTGCCGTCGGGCAGCGCGATCGTGCGCCACGCAACCTCGGCAGGCGCCGGCACCGTCGCGTCCGAACCCGAACCAGAACCTGCGCCTGATCCATCGGGCGTCGGGACGTCGCCGAGGAAGCCATTGTTGAGGCGATTGACCACAGGCGGCGTGACGCGCGCGACGACCGCGCCCTGCGCATCGAGCGTGAGCACCTCCGCGGTGCGGAAGCGCGTGACCGCGAGTTGCGATCCACGCACGATCACATCGCGCAGATCGCGATCGAGAACGATCGAGCGCACGGCATCGCCGTCGCCGGAGGGGAAGCTCACCAGCTCGCCACTCGTGCACGCGACGTGAACGAGGTCGGTCGCCGGATCCCACGCGAGGCCGCGCGGCTCGGTGCATGCGAGCCGTTGGCTGCGCACTTCGCCGGTGGCCATGTCGAGCGTCAGCAGCGAATTGGTGCCGCGCAGCGCGATGTGCGCGCGACCGGCGCCGTCTTCGATCACGCGACCCGGATCGCTACCCGCTTCGAGCGCGATGTCCGCGGTCGTCTTGCCGCTATCCAGATCGACGATCATCACGCGATCGCGATCCGGATCGGCGACGACCGCGCGCGCGCCGTCACGCGTGACCATCATCGTGCCGCCCGTGATCGGCGCGCCCCACGGAGGCGGTGGCGTCGGCGACGGCAGCTCGACGGAGCCCGAACATCCAACCAATGCGATCAGCAACCCGCGCTTCATGCTGCTCTCCTGGTCCAAAGCGTGTCGTACGTGCGTGAAAGGAGTCCGCGTTCCTCGCTGCCGATCGGCAGACCGAGCACCGCGAGGACTTCTGCGTGCTCACCCTCGAAGATCTCGCGCACCGCAGCCTCATGTGCCGCATCGATGCGCGCGTGTGCGGCCGCGTCGAGACGCGTGCGCACCCATTGATCGATTGCCCAGCCGAGCGCGGCGTGGCGCGCTTCGTCGTCGGCGATGCCGCGATAGATCGCGCGTAGCTCGGGATCGTCGGCACGATGCGCCTGCCAGAGCGCGACAACCGCGCCCCAGGTCTCGCGCACGCAGCCCTCGATCGCATTCTCGATCGCGAGCTCTTCGAGCGAACGCTCCGCCGGCAGTGCGACGTCGACGCTCGGCACGGTCGCGCCGTAACGCATGGCAACCTGCCGCATGATCTTCGCGTGACGAATCTCGTCGCGCGCCGCGGCCAATGCAGCGCGCGCCAGCCCGCGTGGTGCGCCATGCATGTCGAGCTCGCGCGCGAGATAGATGAACGCGGGAATCGATGCCGCCTCGAGCCACGCAGCGTGCGCGAGCCAGCGACCGACCGCGTCGTGCGCGTCGATGCGCTTGGGATGCACGAGCCCCGCGGGCCGGCGACCTTCAACGCCGCAGCTCGGGTTGTTCGTCGATTCCGTGTACGACGCCGTGGCATGAACGGTGTCGCCGAACTGGAACGTGACCGCGCAGCTGCTCGGAGCCTGCAACCCGGCCCGGGTCATCAGCATCGCGCACAGGTCGAGGCACGCATCGGCGTCGACCCGACAGCTCTCGACCCGGAGTTGCAACGGCGGGTCGGCCGGCAACTCGAAGTCGAACTTCTTGACGACGGTGCGTTCGCACTCCCCATTTCCACCCAGGGAGCCGACTACGCCCTCGCCAAGACCGCAGGCGGGCAAGCCCGCCAACACGATCGCTTGCAATACACGCCGGAGCTCGCGGAACTGCATGCCGGTGCCGATTGCAACGGGCATTCCGCCGTCACGACGCGGTAACCGCGCGAATCTCGCAGCCTCTGTTTCAGAAATCTGAGGCGGCCCGGCTCGATTTTCGGCTGGTTCTGCTTGCGTCGAACCCCGCCATGGAAGGACAACCCGAGGCCCATGAATCGAATTGCCGTAGCCTTTGTCACGGTCGGTTTTGTGTCCGCCGCTCACGCGGGAGTCGAGGTCGGTGGCACTGCGGGCGCTCACGTATTCAGCGAAACGAACGCGGTCGGCGTGCCGGAGGGCCTGTCCACCCACCAGGCCAACTCGGCGTTCTTCGGCTTTCGCCTCGGCGTCTACTTCACGAAGATGCTCGGCGTCGAGCTCGAGGGTGGCCTCATCCCGACCGAGTCGGCGGGCGCGATCGCCACGTTCGACATCTACAACGTCGTGGGTCGCGGCCATCTGATCGCTCAGTTCCGCAACGAGAACCCCGACAACAAGATCATCCCGTTCGCGCTCGTCGGCGGCGGTCTCCTCAGCGTGGTCGACATCAGCACGCCGGACGACTCGCAGTTCAAGAAGGAGAGCGGGCCGTTCGGCTATGTCGGCGTCGGCGCCAAGTACCGCGCAACGGGTGGCTGGGGCGTTCGTCTCGATGGACGCCTGATCGGCGAGAAGTCGACGGACGACTCGATCACGACCGACTTCGAGCTGCTCTTTTCGCTCTACAAGGACTTCAGCGCGAAGAGCGCGCCGATCAAGAAGGAAGAGCCCACCAAGACGGCGGCCAGCGACACCGATCCAGATCAGGACGGCATCGCGGGTGACGCGGACAAGTGCCCGAAGGAAGCCGAGGACAAGGACGGCTTCCAGGACGACGATGGTTGCCCCGACCTCGACAACGACTCCGACGGCATCGCCGATGCCGGCGACAAGTGCCCGGCCGAGCCCGAGGACAAGGACAACTTCCAGGACGACGACGGCTGCCCGGATCCGGACAACGACGCGGACGGCGTTGCCGACGCGACCGACAAGTGTGCCGATCAGCCGGAGACGAAGAACGGCTTCGAGGACGACGACGGCTGCCCCGACGAGCTGCCCGCGAAGCTCGCCGCATACACCGGCACGATCGCTGGCATCAACTTCAAGGTGAACTCGGCCGACCTGTTGCCGGCGTCGAACAAGACGCTCGACAAGGCGGTCGCGGTGCTCGCCGAGTTCAAGGACGTCAAGGTCGAGATCCAGGGCCACACCGACGATCAGCCCCTCAAGGCGGGCGGCAAGTTCTCCGACAACGACGCGCTCTCGCAGGCGCGTGCGGAAGCGGTGAAGGCGTACTTCATCAAGAAGGGCGTCACCGAGGATCGCCTCGTCGCGAAGGGCTTCGGCGGCACGGTTCCGGTTCAGGATCCGGCGGGCCTCACGGGCGCCAAGCTCAACGCAGCGCGCACGGTGAACCGCCGCGTCGAGTTCAAGTTGATCAGCCCCGGCGGCGAGGAAGCGAAGCCGGAGCCGAAGAAGGAAGAGCCGAAGGCGGAGGAGCCGAAGCCCGAAGAGAAGAAGGAAGAGCCGAAGGTCGAGAAGGCGAAGGCGGAGAAGAAGGCGGAAGAGAAGAAGGCGGAGTAACTCTCGCGTCGTCTCTTCGAACGCGGATCGCGCGCAACGCGGTCCGCGTTTTTCGTTTCGGCGCAACGGGATAAGGTCG
>DASUFX010000834.1:0-3452 GCA_036274355.1 Kofleriaceae bacterium
CGTCGCCGTGAGGACGCCAGTCCAGGATGCTGTCTTTCCTTTTCGCTCGACGGAGATCACGAGGCGCGCGCCGGGATAAGCGAGCGGTGGCATAGGCGAGAGTGGACCTTCGCTGGCACCCGACATCATTGTCATTTGCTCGGGAATGACCCATTGAGAGACGCGCGCACCCGGAGGAATCGGCGTCTTCGGCTGCACGTTGGCGCTATCGATCCTCCGTGTCTCGCCTCTCAGCAACCTGCCCATCGAGTCGCCATTTCCCGCCACGAGGCTCGATTGATCCCAGTCGACCGAGACGCTGTCACGCGACTTGTTCACGACCTCGACGACCCAAGTGAACCAGCTGCCATCGGGCCGCGCCGTGATCACGAGATCGCGCACAGCGCGATCCTCCCGCATTGTATAAAATGGCTGAACGGTTTCTGCGTACGTCGGTACAGCTTGTCGAGCGTGTCGTTCCTCGGGTTCACCGGCGAGCGGATCGGGAGGCGGGCTCTCGGCAGGCGGCCTCTCGTTCGTCGTCTCAACGGGGGCGTTCACTCTTGGCTGCAGAGGCGGCGGCCCGCTCGAGCACGCGAGCAACAAGGCGATGACCGGCACGCTCTTCATCATTCGCCGATCGTCTCCTCTCGGCGTCGCAAACACAACCTGACGCGTCGCCGCTACTTCAGCTTCTCGACCAAGCCACCCTTTTTGAGCTCCTTGATCTCGGCTTCGAGCTTCTTGTTGATGCGATCGACGTCGGCCTTCGCGGTCTGCGCTTCCTTGGTCGCGGTTTCGGCCTTTGCCTTTGCCTTCTCGACCTCGGCGATCTTGCCCTCGAGCTCCTTGTTCTTCTTCTTGAGCTCTTCGGCGGACTCGGCGACCTTGGTTTCGGCCTGAGCCTTCTGGGCCTCGACCTGAACCTTTTCGGCCTCGACCTTCGCTTTGTCGGCTTCGGCGGCCTTCTGCTTCTCTTCGGCAGCGAGGCGTTCTTGTTCCTTCTTCTCGCGTTCTTCGAGCGCTTGCTTCGCGATCGTCGCTTCGTGCTCGGCACGCGCGGCGTTCTCGGTCGCCTTCTTCGCGTTCTCGCTCGCTTCCTGCTCGGCGGAGCGGATCATCAGCATGCCGACGCTCGCGGCCGCGGCGGCACCGCCGAGCACGATGAAGACGGCGAGCAGTGCGGCGCGCTTGACCCGCTTGCCACGACGGGCGAGCGCGAACACGGCGCTCAGGAATGCTTGCTCGCGCGGCGGCAGCTCGCGCGGACGTTGGTTGTGCCAGCGGCGCGCTTCCTCCATCGCATCACCGCGCCAGAGCAAGCCGGCGGCGTGGCGCTTCGCTTCCCACTGCTTCGCGGCGGCTTGCAGCTGCGACAGGAACGCGGCGTCTTCCTGATCTTCGTCGAGCCAGCGGCGTAGCGTCGGCCAGCGATCGATCAGCGACTCGTGAACGATCTCTACCGAGCCACCGCCCGCGTCACCGCGCGTCTGCACGACGAGCAGGCGGGCCTGGACGAGCGAGTCGATCGTCCGGCCGACCTCGTGCTGATCGCCGGCGAGCTGATAGAGGTCGCCGAGCTCGACGATCGCGCGCGTTCGCTCGGGCGTGACGAGTCGGCGGAAGATCTTCTGCGTCAGCTTCTGCTGCCGATCGTTCATCTGCGCGACGACGTCGTCGGCGTGCGTCGCGAGCGCACCGCTGATGCCGCCGATCGCGTTGTAGCTCTGCACGGTGAGGAGGCGGCGCTCGCGGTCGCGCGCGTCCCACAGCTTGCCGGCGGCGAACTGGAGCAGGGGCAGGGCACCCGACGCACCGGCGAGCGCGTCGAGCATGTCCTCGATCATCGTGGCGCTCTCGAAGCGGTAGCCGACCATCTCGATCGGTGCGACGAGTGCCTCGCGGAGCCCGTTGCGATCCGGCGGCTGGAGGAACACGAGGCCGCGCGACATCTCCTCCATGAAGCGCGGATCCTCGGCGATGCGATCGAGGAAGTCGGAGCGCATCGACACGACGACGCGCAGTGGCGCGGCGGTGTCGTCGGCGACGCCCGCGAGTGCGGCGGTGAATGCTTTGCGCTCGTCGGCGTCGGGGACGAGCGTGTAGAGCTCTTCGAACTGATCGATGAACAGTAGGATCTGGCCGTTCGTCTGGCGCGCCCGCGTGCGCAGCAGCGTGCCGACGTAACCGGGCTCGGTGCGCAGCCGATGGACGATCTGGTGGTGCTCGTTGACCTGCGTCTGCACGTCGGGGCCCGAGCGCGTGGTCAGCTTCTGCACGATGCTCGCGAGCGCGGCGAGCGGGGCGCGGCCCGGGCGCAGCGTGACGACGTCCCAGCGCTCGCCCGACGCCTTGAGCGCGGGGCCGACACCGGCGCGTATGAACGACGACTTGCCGACACCCGACGGGCCGACGATGCCGGTGATCGGATACTCGCGAACGCGCGCGGTCATGCGCGCGATGTCGCGCGAGCGACCGAAGAAGCGATCGGCATCGCTCTCCTGGAATGCGGTGAGGCCAGGGTAGGGGCTCTCGCCCTCGGCGAGCTGGCGACCGGCGCGGCCGGGCATCAGCTGCTCGAGCCGGCGCACCAGCTCCTTCGCGGTCGGGATGCGCTCGGGGATGCGCTTGCGGAGGCAGCCGTCGACGATGCTCGCGAGCGCGTCGGGAACGTCGGAAACTTCGCCGCGCACCGGCGGCATCAGGGCGTCGGTGACCGCGTTCTCGAACAGCGCCTCGGTCGTCAGCGGATAGATCGGATGGCGGCCCGCGAGCAGCTCGAACATCATGATGCCGCACGACCAGATATCGGCGCGGTGATCGACCTCGCCGACGCCCATCTGCTCGGGCGACATGTACGGTAGCGTGCCGACGAGCGTGCCGTCACGCGTGAGGTTCATGCTGATCGGTTCGACGCCGTAATGCGATTGCGCACGTTGCGGCTGCGCGGCCGCGGCCTCGCGCTTGGAGACCGCCTTCGCGATGCCGAAGTCGAGCACCTTGATCGTGCCCGCGTTCGTGACGAACACGTTCTCGGGCTTGAGATCGCGATGCACGATGCCGAGCTCGTGTGCGCGTTCCAACGCGCGTGCGACCGGCAGCATGAGCTCGACGACGCGCGACGCGGGCATGCGAATGCCAGCGCCATACGTGCCCATCAGGTCGCGCATCTGCTGACCCTCGAGGAACTCGAGCACCATGTACGGCATGCCGTCGAGCTCGTCGACTTCGTGGATGATGACGATGTTGTCGTGGTTGCACTGCGCGGTGGCGCGCGCCTCGGTGAGGAAGCGTTCGGCGACTTCGCGATTGGCGTCGAGCAAGAACTTGATCGCGACGCGGCGACCGAGCTTGGTGTCACGCGCGGCCCACACGACACCCATGCCGCCGCGACCGAGCTCGCGGATCAGCTCGTACTGATGGATGCGCATGCCGGCGTCGAGACCGGGCTCGCTCGGTTGCTGTTGCGAGAC
>DASUFX010000835.1:0-4716 GCA_036274355.1 Kofleriaceae bacterium
AGCGTCGTCATCACGCGCGCGAGCTCGGTGCGTGGATCCCCGGTGAACCCGAGCTTCGCCATCGCATCGAGCAATTGCTCGCGCAGCTCGAGTGCCGAATGCGGACGCCGCGATGGCTCGCGCTGTAGTGCGCGCATCACGATCTGTTCGAGCAGCTGCGGATATTGCAGCTGTTCTTTGCGTGGGCGCGGAATCGGATCCTGGGTGACCGCCTTGAGCACGAGCAGCTCGTTCGGCCGCTTGAACAGCCGGCGCTGCGTCGTCAGCTCGTAGAGCACGACGCCGAGCGACCACAGATCGCTCTTTGCATCCATCGGAATGCCGAGGCACTGCTCCGGCGACATATACGAGAATTTGCCTTTGACGTGACCGGTCGCGGTGCGCGACAGCCGGTCGTGCGCGGTCGCGATTCCGAAGTCGAGGACTTTGACCTCACCGCCGTACGTGATGAACAAGTTCGACGGCGAGATGTCGCGATGGATCACGCCGGCAGGGTTGCCGTCGGCGTCGCGGAGCTCGTGCGCGGCATGCAGGCCCGCGCACGCTTCGGCGATCACGTACGCACCGAGCGCGACGTCGAGACGATCGCCGCGTAGCTCGTGGCGCCGGAGCACCCCCGAGACACTCTCGCCCGCGAGGTACTCCATCACCATGAACAGATCGGTGCCGACCTGGCCGAGCTCGTAAATCTCGACGACGTTGGGATGTTTGACGAGCGAGCCGATGCGCGCTTCGTCGATGAACATCGACACGAAGTTCTGCTGGCGCGCTAGGTGCGGCAGGATGCGCTTGATGACGACCGGGCGGCCGTCGGACTCCTTGCCGAGAAAAATCTCCGCCATCCCGCCATCTGCGAGGTAGCCGAGCACGGCGTGTCGGCCAATGCGCGGCGGGAGCTTCGCCGCCGCACTGACCGCACCATCCGCCATGGTAGGGTGATTATAGCCATGACGCGCGCTGCCTTCGTCGGCTTCGTGCTGCTGGTCTCGACGGCGGCGCTGGCGGTTGCTGACAACAGCGGCATCGTCGATCCGTTCGCAAAGCAGCAGCCGTCGCATAGCGATTCTGCGAGCCGCAAGCGTGCGGCCGAGCTCTCGGCGCAGAGCGCGCAACATTACAAGCGCGGTGAATTCGAGATCGCGGCAGCGTTATTGAAGCAGGCGTACGCGCTCTATGCCGAGCCGAACTTGCTCTACAACCTCGCGCGCTCGCTCGAGGGCATGGGCGACAAGGCCGGCGCGGTTGATGCGTACACGCGCTATCTCGACGCTGGCAAGCAGATCGAAGATCGCGGTGCGATCGAACGCCGAATCGCGACGCTGAAGGCCGATCTCGCGGTGCAGCAGCGCGCGCAACACCCAGAGTCGGACTCGCAACCCACGCAACAACCGCAGCGCGATGTGTCGCGTCCGGCGCAACAGGTGCCCGCGGCGCGCGATGAAGAGGTCCAGCCGGTCGACCGCGTGACACCGCCGAGCAAATTACCGTGGCTTCCGATCGTAGGCGGCATTGCTGTGATCGGCGGAGGTGTCGGGTTTGGCGTTGCGGCGAAGAATCTCGAACAGCAAGCGACCGACGAGCCGAGCGCGCTCGATGCAAAAGATCTTCACGACAGCGCGCGCCGTGATGCGATGATCGCGAACGTGATGTTTGCGGTCGGCGGCGCGGCACTCGTGAGCGGCATCGTGTGGGAGGTGTTCGTGCTGCGCGCGCAGAGCAAGAAGACGGATGTGCCGCGTCCGGTCGTGACGACGCGTGGCCTCGCGCTGGAGTGGACGCTGCCGTGATCCGGATCGGTTTCCGCCTCTGGCTGGTCCTCGCGCTCGCGGCGTGCTCGGTCAAGGAGCTCGACTACACCGGCAAGAGCTGTCCGTGTCCGTCGGGCTACGTCTGCAACGAGCCCGAACAAACGTGCGTACGCTCGCTCGCGCTCGACGGTGGCGACCCGAAAGACGGCGACGGCAGCGGCAGCGACGCGACGGCTACCGACAGTTGTATTCCGAACGCACGCGCGAACCTCGCGTACGCGACCGGGTTCAGCGACTTCTTGAACGCGTGGCTTCCGTCGGCCGGTTCGTGGTCGTACCAGAGCGGCGCCGAGCTCCAGCAGCAAAGCGACGTCGCGACGCTCGCGTGGGCCTATTACATGATGAACGGTGGCCAGAGCTACCGCGTCGTCGCGAGCATGCACATGCTCGACATCAACGGCGGCAGCCTCGGCATTGGCTTCCACATTGGCAACACGGGCAACATGTACACGTGCACGTTTGCTCCGACGAGCGGCGATCTGTCGCTGATCCTGACGCAGAACCTCGGTGACATCGTTCTGCAGGCAACGACTGTTCCATTCGGCGATCCGCGGCAGCCGTTCACGATGGAGATCCAGACGGTCGGCGCGGCGCACTCGTGCTGCCTCCGCACTGTGATGGGCTCGCTGATCACCGCGACCGACAGCGCCCTCATGAGCGGTAATCCCGGCGTGGTGACGCGCGAGGCCGCCGGCGGGTTTACGACGTTCGCCGTCTACCAGTAGCGGTCAGTTCTCGATCGCTTCGAGCAACTCGCCGACGATCTCTTCGACGCGAATTGCGAGCTTCTTCGGCACCGGCGAACCGTCCTCCGCGATCATCGACGACAGCTTGCGCGCGGTGCCCGCGATACCGGCGCGCAGCTTCTCGCGCTTGTCGCGATCGGTCTCGGGGAACGCGACGTCCTTGAACTTCTTCGCGAGCAGCGGGGCGTCGAGACCCTCGTCGAACGCGACGCGTTTGATGGTCTCGATCGTCTCCGGATCAGCGGCCGCGCGCTCGGTCGCCTTCTGGACGAACTCGACCGCAGGCAGCGACGGAATCGGCGCTTCGAAGCCGTCGGCGCGGGCGCGCTCGATCACGCGCGGCGCGCTGGTCTCGAGGAAGCGGAAGCTGCCGAGCAGCTTGGCGACGGTCGAGCCGCGCAAGTGAAGCTCCTTGCGGCAGTACGCGTCGAAGTCGGTGAAGCCCCACTCCTCCCACGACCGCTTGGCCTGGACTTTCGTCAGCGCCTCCGCGAGCTCGAGCCAGGTGCGCTTGAACGCGCGGGCCTTCGAAAGCGTATCCGCGCGGAGCGGGTCCCCCGACACCGCAAGCAAGCGATCTTCCATCTGCCGGTCGGTCTTCGTGATGATGTTGGCGCCCATCGCTGCAGCACCCTAAAAGAAGGGTCTGATCGCCTCGAAAAACTGAGAGCAGACCTCGCGATCTCGATTGGTTAGACTGGGCACGTCTCCTGCTGATACCCATACGGTCCATGCGCAGCTTCTTCGTCGCCGCCCTTGTCCTGCTGGCCGGTTGTCCCGGCTCGGCGGAGGACAATGCGCTTGGCGGCGGCGATGACCAGGGCAGTGGCTCGGGCAGCGGCGGCGGTGGCGCGCCGTTCAACGAGTGCCACGTCGCAGCCGATTGCGTCCCGGCGGGGCCCAAGTGCTGCGATTGCCCGACGCACGCCGTGCCGGCCAGCGATCCGGTGCAGCAGGCCTGCAAGAACGTCGACTGTCCGCCGAAGGATTGCGGCAGCCCGATGGAGGCCGCCTGCGAACAGGGTAGGTGCGTGCTGGCGTGCTCGCCGGTTCCGTGTGACGCGACCGTCAGCTGCACCGACGGCTTCGACACCGACGCCAACGGCTGCCTCGTCTGCGCCTGTGCGGCACCGACGTTCACCGAGTGCGCCGTCGACGGCGATTGCTCGCGGGTCAAGGCAGATTGCTGTGGTTGCGAAATGGGTGGCAACGACGCCGCGATCCCGACGAGCCAGGTCGCCTCCCACGACGCGATGCTCATGTGTCCTCAGAATCCTTCGTGTCCGCAGGTCAACACCTGCGCGCCCGACCTCTCGGCGCGCTGCATCGCAGGTACGTGCACGCTGGTATCTGGCGCGTTGCCGGCCAATGCCTGCGGCCGGCCGGATCTACCGGCGTGCGCGCAAGATGAAGCGTGTACGGTTAACGCGAACGATCAGGCGACGATGCAAGGTGTCGGGGTGTGTCAACCGCCACCCTGAGGTCAGACCATTCTCCCCCGTCGGCACGTTATAATCGGGGCCTAATGAGTTTTGACCCTCCTGCATCGGGGTCGTTTCCGCAGGCACCTCCCGCACCTTCGCTGGTGGGCGAGGTGATCGACGGGCGCTACCGGATTTTCAAGAAGCTTGGCGAAGGTGGCATGGGCGAGGTCTACGCGGCCGAGCACGTGCACATCGACAAGAAGTTCGCGCTCAAGCTCCTCAAAGCGGAAATCGTTTCGAACTCGGAAGCGGTCAAGCGCTTCCAGCAAGAGGCGCGCTCGTCGTCATCGATCAAGCATCGCAACATCATCGCGGTCGAGGACTTCGGCCGCCTGCCTGACGGCCGCATCTACATGTGCATGGAGCTCCTCGGTGGCGCTCCGCTCAACGACATGATCCAGCAGCCGATGGCTGCCGATCGGCTGCTCAACATCCTGATCCAAGCCGGTCACGGTCTCGCTGCTGCGCACGCGAAGGGCATCGTCCATCGCGACATGAAGCCGGAGAACATCTACGTCACGCAGGATGCAAGCGGCGACGTACCCAAGCTCCTCGACTTCGGTATCGCGAAGGTTGCCGGCAACGACGGCCAGAACAACCTGACTCGCACCGGCACGATCTTCGGCACGCCGTTCTACATGGCGCCCGAGCAGGCGCTCGGCCAGCAGGTCGACGGCC
>DASUFX010000836.1:0-5741 GCA_036274355.1 Kofleriaceae bacterium
TGCGATCGTGGAGGAATGCGGTGGATCGCGTGGCTCTGTCTTGTCACGTCCGGATGTTCGTTCTTGTTCATTCCGCGGGTCGATCCGCAGCGGCCCGCCGACTGCAATCCGTCGCGCAAAGCGGTTGCTGGCGACGTCGGCGCCGCGCTCGGCGAGCTCACGCCGTTTGCGATCTTCTTGTTGTTCGCGGTCGATCATCAGACGTGTATCAACGGCAACTGCCACCACGTCGAAGGAGATCCGGACTTCGTCGCGCCGGCGACGGTTGCCGGGCTCTTGATCACGACGCACCTCGTGTCGGCCGTCGTCGGTGTGACACGCACGCGCGAGTGCCGCGATCTGCGCGGACGAATGGCACCACCGCAGCCGCCACCGTACGGCGGGCCACCGGGTGCAATGTCCTATTGATCGAGTCGCTTCGCGCCGACCGCACTCACCGCTTCGCGGAACACGCGACCGCGGTGGCCAAAGTTCTGGAACATGTCGTAGCTCGCACACGCGGGCGACAGCACGACGGCATCGCCGCTGCCGCAGAGCTCGGTCGCGCGGCGCACCGCATCGTGCATGTCGTTCGCGTCGAGCACCGGGTATTGCACCTTGTGCGTGGCGGCAGCGTCGCGGATCAGTGGCGCCGCTTTGCCGATCAAGATGATGCCTTTGCAGACGCCATCGAGCGCGTCGAGCATCGGCTCGTACGAACCGCCCTTGTCGACGCCGCCGGCAATCAGCACGAGTGGGCGCGGAAAGCCGCGCACCGATGCCGCGACCGACGCGACGTTCGTGCCTTTGCTGTCGTCGTAGTAGTAGATGTTCGCTTTGTCGCCGACGAGCTCCATGCGGTGCGGCAACGGGCGATAAGCGCGGGCACCTGCGCGGACGACGTCGGGCGGCAACCCGAGCGTGCGCGTCGCGAGGTACGCGCACATCGCGTTTTCCATGTTGTGGTTACCGACGATCACGAGATCGTCCATCGGGTAGCGTTCTTCGTCCGGAAGGCGGAGCACGATGTTCTTGCCGTCGAGGAATGCGCCACGGGTTCCGGACAGTGCCGCGCCCTTGCGCGAATCGAACGTGTAGAGCTGGCTCTTGATGCCCGTTGTCTCGCGCATCGTCCACTCGTCGGCTGCGTTCGCGATCGCGACGTCGCCGGGCGTCTGCCAGTCCCAGATCCGCCCCTTCATCTCGGCGTAGCGTTCCATCGTGCCGAAGCGATCGAGATGATCCTCGGTGACGTTCGTGAGCACGCCGGCATGCGCGCGGAACGACGTGCAGTTCTCGAGCATGAACGCCGCGACCTCGGCGACGATCCAGCCGCCGGGCACGTTCGCCGGGTGATCGACCGCGTCGATCAACGGCATGTTGCCGAGATTGCCGCCGCAGAACGTCGGCCGACCGCTGTGCTCGCAGAGCTTGCCGGTGAGCGCTGTCGTCGTCGACTTGCCGTTCGTGCCGGTGATCGCGATCAGCGTCGCGCCAGGATCGAGGAAACGATACGCGAGCTCGATTTCGGCGATCACTTCGACGCCTGCCTTGCGCGCGGCCGTCATCTCGGGAAGCGTCGGCACGCCGGGGGACATGACGACGAGATCCGCGGATGTGAACGTCGCGAGATCGTGGCCGCCGAGCTGCCAGGTAACCGGCACGCCGTCGAGCAGCTTCATCTGATCGGCGAGTTTCTCGGCGGGTTTGCCGTCGGTGACGATGACGTGCGCGCCGCGTCGCACGCAGAACTTGGCGACCGCGACGCCGGTCAGCGCGAGACCGACGACGACGACCTTCTTACCTTCGAGGTTCATACGTCACCTCATCTTCAGCGTGCCGAGCGCGACGAGCGCGAGCAGCGCCGATACCAGCCAGAACCGCACGATGATCTTCGGCTCGTCCCAGCCGAGCTCTTCGTAGTGATGATGGATCGGTGCTTTCAGGAATACGCGCTTGCCGACCATCTTGCCGGTGGTGGGGTCACGGCGCTTTGTCGCTTTGTAGACTCCGGTCTGGATCATCGCGGACAGCGCCTCGACGACGAACAGGCCGCCCACGATCAGGAGCACGAGCTCGTTCTTCGTCAGCACCGCAAGCATGCCGATCGCACCGCCGAGGCCGAGCGCACCGACATCGCCCATGAATACCTGCGCGGGATAGGTGTTGTACCAGAGGAAGCCGATGCCGCTGCCAAACAGCGCGGCCGCGAACACCGCGAGCTCTTCGGCGCCAGGGATGTGCGCGACGTGAAGGTACTGCGCGATCGTCACCGGTCCCTGAGAGCTGAGGATCGTCGTCGGGACGCCGCTGATGTACGCGAGGATGAGGAACACGCCCGCGTTCATGATCGATGGACCGATCGCGAGACCGTCGAGACCGTCGGTCAGGTTCACTGCGTTCGCGGTGCCGACGACGACGAACGCGCCGAACACGGCGTACGCCCACGCCGGAATCACGAGGCCTTGCTCGTAGAAGTTCGTGAACGGCAGCTGCACGTGCAGCCGCACGTCGGTGTGCATCACGTTCGAGTAGAACAGCCACGCCATCGCCGCGCCGGCGAACAGGAACTCGAGCAGCAGGCGCAGCTTGCCGGACAGGCCGTCTTTGCGCTTCGTCAGCTTCGCGTAGTCGTCGGCAAAGCCGATCGCGCCGAACGCGATCGTGACCGAAATCGCGAGCCACACGAGCTGGCTGCGCAGGTCGCACCAGAGCAGCGTCGACACCGCGAGGCAGAACAGGATCAGCGAGCCGCCCATGGTCGGCGTGCCGGCCTTCTTCTTGTGCGTCGCCGGGCCGTCGTCGCGGATCTTCTCGCCAACATTGCGTGACTTGAGCCGCTCGATGAACCACGGACCGATCAGAAACGACAGCAGCAGCGCGGTGATCGCGGCGCACAGGATGCGCGTCGATGGATAGCGGAACACGCGCAGCCAGCCGATCTTGTCGGCGAATGCTCCGTAGAACAGATGGAACAACATCTACGGCGTTTGCTCCTTCATTACTTCGAGCACGCGCTCCAGCTTCATGCCGCGCGATGCTTTGAGCAGGATCCACCCACCCGCTGATTCTGTACGTGCGAGCGCGCGCTCGGCGGCCGCGGCGTGCGACGGCGAAAGCTCCGCGTCTTTACCGGCGGCGTCGACGATGTACTTCGCCATCTCACCGATTCCAACGACGCCGATGCCGAGCTTGTTCGCGAGCTCGCCGATTTCTTTGTGCGCAGCCGGCGCGTGATCGCCGAGCTCGAGCATGTCGCCGAGCACTGCGATCGCGGGCAATCCGTGCGCGCGTTCGGCGAGCGAGTGCAGTGCTGCGGTCATCGACGCGGGGTTCGCGTTGTAGCAATCGACGATCACCTTGCGACCGCCGAGCTCGATCACTTCGCCGCGCATCGACACCGGCAGCGCGCGAGAGAGGCCGGCGAGTGCCTGCGCGCTCGATGCACCGGCGGCATGGGCTGCGGCGAGCGCGGCGCACGCATCGATCGCTGCGTGTTTACCGACGAGCTGGAGCTTCAGCTCGTGCTTGTCGCCAAATACGTCGAGCTGGCAGATCGCGCCAGCGTCCGTCGGCTTGTACTCGATGAGACGGACGTCGGCATCGCCGTCACCAAACGTGACGTGACGTGCGGTCGGCTGGTGCTGGCGCGCCCAGTACTCGAGGCGTTGGTCGCCGGCGGGCAGCACGACCGTGCCACCTGGGCGCAGACCGAGCCAGATTTCCGACTTCGCCTGCGCGATCGCATCGGTCGAGCCGAGCAGCTCGATGTGCGCGGAGCCGGCGTTGACGACGACTGCAACGTCGGGCTCGGCGATCTTCGTGAGGTATTCGATCTGGCCGAGGCCGCGCATGCCCATCTCGACGACGCCGTACTGATGGAACAGGCGCAGGCCGAGTAGCGTGAGCGGCAAGCCGGTCTCGTTGTTGAGCGAGCCTTCGGCCGCGTGCGTGGTGCCTGCCATCGCGAGCGCGCAGCGCGTCAGCTCCTTCGTCGTCGTCTTGCCGGCCGAGCCGGTGATCGCGACGAGCTTGCGCGTGTCACTCGCCCACGCGCGGCGATGCGAGCGCGCGATCTTGCCGAGCGCCAGCCGTGTGTCGTCGACGACGATCGCGGCGTTGCGCAGCGACCGCAGCTCCGGTGCGAGCAGATCGGGCGCCGCGGCGGGCGCCCAGCGCTTACCTTCCTTGTCGACCATCACGGCGGTCGCGCCCGCCTTGACGGCGTCGAGGCAGAAGCGATGACCGTCGTGCTGTTCGCCGCGAATCGCGACGTAGAGCGCGCCGGGCGCGACGACGCGACTGTCGATCACGACGCGGTCACAGTTCACGTTGCCGTCGCCGAGTAGCTCACCACCGGCATCGCGCGCGAGACCGGCGACGAGGCGCTGCTCGCGTTCGGCGGCAGCGGCAGCGGCTTCTTCGCGATCGTCGAAGTGGATCTTCGTCGTGCCGAGGATCTGATAGTCCTCGTGACCCTTGCCGGCGATCACGACGACATCGCCGGGCGTTGCTTCGGCGATCGCGGCGCGAATGGCAGCGCGCCGATCGACGTCGACGAAGAACGGCTTAGGCACGGCGGGCAGGATCTGATCGAGGATCTTGCGCGGGTCCTCGGTGCGCGGGTTGTCGCTCGTAACCACCGCAAGATCGGCAAGCTCCGCGACGGCAGCGCCCATCTTCGGCCGCTTCGTCGGATCGCGATCGCCGCCACAGCCGAACACGCAGATCAGGCGGCGGCGGGTCAGCGGACGCAGCGCGGTGAGCACGTTGCGCAGCGCATCGGGCGTGTGCGCGTAGTCGACGAGGATGTCGAGGTCGGCACCGTTCACGACGCGCTCGACGCGGCCGGGCACACCTTTGAGCTCGGCGATGCCGGCAGCGATCGCGTCGTGCGGGATCTTGAGTGCCTCGGCGATGCCGACTGCGAGCGCGAGGTTCGCGACGTTGTACTGACCGATGAGCGGCTTCGCTTCGATCGGCACGGCGCCGGTTGGCGTCGCGATCGAGGCGTGAATGCCTTTGACCGTCGATTCCTGGAACGTGACGCGGATGTCGGAGAGCCGACCCTCGACCGAAACGCGCAGCGTCGACGTGTGACGTGGATCCGCGGCGCCGGCCATGCCCTCGCCTTCCGGATCATCGACGTTGACGACGGCGGTGCCACCCTTGAGGTGCTCGGCGAACAGCCGATGCTTCGCGGCGCGGTACGCCTCCATCGTGCCGTGCACGTCGAGGTGGTCCTGCGTGAGGTTCGAGAACCCGCCGACGGCGAACGTGAGTCCGACGACGCGATCGAGCGCGAGCGCCGACGACGTCACTTCCATCACGACGTGCGTGCAGCCGGCCTCGCGCATCTTCGCGAACGCGCCATGCAGCAGCTGCGGGGTCGGCGTCGTGTAGCTCGCGGATTCGCTGCCGCCGGGCCAACGCACCTCGACGGTGCCGATGACGCCGGGCTTGTGGCCGGCCGCCAGGAGGATGCTCTCGACGAGATACGTCGTCGTGGTTTTTCCGTTCGTGCCGGTGATGCCGATCAACGTCATGCCGGCGGCCGGATTGCCGAGCGAACGCGCGACGAGCGGGCCGAGCGCACGGCTCGTCGACGGCACCACGATCTGCGGCACTTTGACATCGAGCTCGCGCTCGACGACGACAGCGATAGCCCCCTGCTGCACGACGCTGGGCACGAACGCATGACCGTCGCTGCGCATTCCTTTGATCGCCACGAACACGTCGCCAGGCTGCACGGTGCGCGAATC
>DASUFX010000837.1:0-7704 GCA_036274355.1 Kofleriaceae bacterium
GAAACTCCTGCGCGTACTTGTGCAGGCGATCGAGGCGCGCGTCGCGAACCATGAGCAGGATGTCGAGGTCGTTCGTCGACGTGAACAGCCGGCGCGCCATCACCATCTCGGCGAGCAGGATGCCGACCGAGAACAGGTCGCTACGCGCATCGACTTCGGCGCCCGACACTTGCTCGGGAGACATGTAGCCGTACTTGCCCTTGAGCGTGCCCGCCTCGGTCTTGTGGCGGCGCTCGGCGGCGCGCGCGATGCCGAAGTCAGTGAGCTTGATGTCGCCGCGCCACGACAGCAGCACGTTACCGGGCGAGATATCGCGATGAACGATCTTGAGCGGCCGACCGTGCACGTCGATCGCGTTGTGTGCGTAATCGAGCGCATCGAGCACGTCGCGCGCGATCACGGCCGCGAGATCCGGAGTCAGGCGAATCTGCGCGCGGGCGCATTCGCGGAGCAGTGCAAGCACGTCGAGGCCATCGACGTACTGCATCGCGATGTACGGCGTATCGGCATCGGTGCCGAGCTCGAACACCGACACGATGTGCTTGTGGTCGAGCTGCGCCGTGATCCGCGCCTCGTCGATGAACATCTCGACAAACGTCTGGTCGCCCGCGAGGTGCGGCAGGATCTTCTTGATCGCAACCAGCTTTTCGAAGCCGAGCTGGCCGATCAGCTGCGCCTTGAACAGCTCGGCCATACCTCCCACCGCGACGCGATCGAGGATTTGGTATTTCCCGATCTGCTTGGGTACGCCGGTGCTCAAGAGGTCCTCATCATACAGTCTGCCGACGACTGCGGTGCCGGGCTGCCAGTTTGGCAGCTTTGCCAGCGCCAGGCTCGTCTACGTGGCGCGATCCGACATGACAACGACGGGACATTAATCGATGGTCCGCGCGCTTACACGATGGCACGCGTGTTGATGTTGAAACGCTGCAACCAGCGATGATCAACAACGCACTTCATTGGGTCTCCGCTGGCCTTCGTCGGACCTGGCTCGTCGCACTTGCGGCGGTGATCGCGTGCTCGGTATTTGCCGCACACGGGGTCAATTCGCTGGTCGAAGCGTCGTACTTGGACACGGCTCCCTCTCGGTCGGTTCCTCTTCATCCTGTCCAAGCCACGACTCCCGTCCAAACACCGCCAGATCCGTCCGCGTTCGTGTCGCGCAACATGTTTTGCTCGACGTGCACCGAGACGGATGGCGGCGGGCCTGGCCCGACGGATTCGTATCACCCACCCGCGATCCTCATCGCGACGAGCGTCGGGAGCGATCCCCGCGCGACGTTGCGCGTCCCAGCGTCCGAAGTGCAAGGCAGCTGGGGACTTGGCGACGATGTGCCCGGCGTCGGTCGCATCGAACGGATCGGCTTTACGTCGATCGATGTTGCCGATGGCAATCGCCGCGGCACGCTTACGTTGTTCGATGGCATTCCCGGCGGCCGTAGCGATGCGGGTGCGGCAACACCTGCGCCTGCGGCCGCCGATCCATTCGCGGATCGCGTGAGGAAGATCGACGACCACACGTTCGAGGTCGATCGCAGCCTCGTGCGCGACCTCGTCGGTGGCGCGGTCGGCACGAGCGGCGCGCGAATCTCGCCGATCACGAAGGACGGCAAGCTCGCCGGTCTTCGCCTGTTTGGCGTGCGCCCCGGATCGATCGCGAGCGCGATCGGCCTACGCAACGGTGACGTGTTGCAAGCAGTCAACGACACGCAGATCGAATCGGCCAACACGATGCTCGAGCTCTACGCTCAGCTCGAGAAGCTGAACAACGTCGAGCTCGCGGGCACGCGCGGTGGCAAGCCGATGGCGCTGCAGCTGCGCTTGCGTTAATCGGTCGCGAGCGTCGCGGTTGCGAGCTTGCTCCAGTCGACGACACGCCCGAGCGCGTGGAGATGAGCCGGCGGAGTGACGGGCATGCACTCGGTGCCCATGGCGCCGCCGAACGCGTAGTACGGCTGCGTGTAGAGCTCACCGATCTCGTAGATCGTGACGGTTCCGCCGAGCAGCGAGCGGTCTTGCAACACGAACCGCGGCTGGCGGTGTTCCGGCACGACCATCGCGAGGTCGAGCGCGATCGTGCACGCCGGATCGGAGTACGTGCCAGGCACGATCTGAGCGGCAAGCTCGTCGGGCGCGCAGCGATAGACCTCGTCGGGAAATTGCCGCGGCTTGCACTCGGTGGCGAGCGTGGTGTCGAACAGCTCGCGCATGCGCAGCGCCAGGCTCGGCGCGGTCGCATGCTCGAGCTCGATCCGGTGCGTCTCGTCGTTCGCGACCGAAATCGCAACGGGTGCAAGCGCGAGCGGCGTCGCAGTCAGCACTTCGTAGAATTCGCCGGCCGGTGGAATCGGCTGCTGCATGCAGCTCCCCGCCGTGAGCGTGTACCGCGGTGACGCCGTCGCGTGGTCGCCAATCGCGTAGTAGTCCGCGTCGCCGAGCGCAGCCTGCGGCGGGCCGCAGCCGATGTCGCCGCGCACGTACCCGTGCGTGCACGACGGGTCGTCGTAGTACATATCGGCAGGCGAAGCCGGCGCAGCGACGCGCGGCTTGGCCACGTCCCGGCCGTCGATGTCGCGCACGAGATCGCTCGTTCCGAGCGTCGCGTCGTACAGGCTCACGGGCAGCACCATGCCGTCCTGGCTCTTGCGATAGCGGATCGTGATCCGTTCGCCGTTCGTCGTCGTGAGTGTGTCGATCGTCGCGAACGTGTCATAGGCGAGCTCGTCGCCGAGCACGCCGATCTCGGTCATGCCCGGCAGCAGGTAACACTTCCCATCGCCCGCGATGTAGTAGCTCGCGCTCTGCATCGTGCTGACGACCGGGAACACGTGCCACATGCGACGCTGCCCGCACTTGTCGTCGTAGTCGCCGACGTAACGATAGCTCTGAGGGTTCTGCGTCACGCGAACCGTACAGGCCGCGTCGGCGAATACCTTGCGCGCGATCAGCTCGACATCGGGCGTGCAGCGCGTGACGCCGTCGAGCCACGGCTCGGGCGCACAGCTCTCGTCACGGAGTTTGTCGTAGAAGCGCTCGCTATTGACGAAGCGACCGCTCTCGTACTGATGCCCTTCCTCGGGCTGCCACTGGCGCGTGCCGTCCACGTCGAACCAGGCGACGCGCAGCCGCGATCCGCTGTGTGCGCCGTCGTCGCGGTCGGGCAAACCGTCGCCGCAGGCGCAAACGATCAGCAGCCAAGGCCACGCGCGCATCGTCGTCGAGGATACGCGAGAATAGCGGCGACCTGCCGCGCGTTACTTGCCGTGTTGGCATCTGCCAAGGAGAATGCGGCGATGCCCGACGTCACGCCTCCTCGCGATGAGAGCGAGGCCGTGCGTCCAGGCGTTTCGCCCGCGCGCTCGCGTCGCTCTGGTGGCGCAGTAGCCGTCGCGGCCGGCATCTTTCTGTCGCGGATCGCGGGGCTCGTTCGCGATCGTTTGTTCGCGCACTACCTCGGCCTGTCGAATGCGCAGGATGTGTTTCGAGCGGCGCTGCGGATCCCGAACTACTTGCAGAACCTGCTCGGCGAGGGCGTGTTGTCGGCGTCGTTCATTCCAGTCTACGCGCGGCTGCTCGCCGAACATCGCGAAGCAGATGCAACGCGCGTAGCACGCGCAGTCGGCACGCTGCTCGTGCTGCTCGCATCGCTACTGACGCTCGCCGGTGTGCTCGCGGCCGATCTGCTCGTCAGCGTGATCGTGCCCGGATGGCACGGCGAGAAGCGTGAATTGACGGTCACGCTCGTGCGCATCCTGTTCCCCGGCGTCGCGCTCCTCGTGATGTCGGCGTGGTGCCTCGGCGTGCTGAACAGTCATCGCAAGTTCTTTCTCAGCTACGCGTCGCCCGTGCTGTGGAACGCGGCACTGATCGCGACCACGATTGTCGCCGGCCGCCGACTCGCAGGACACGACGACGACATCGCGGTCTGGCTCGCGTGGGGCGCAGTGATCGGCTCGGCTGCGCAGTTCCTCGTCCAGCTGCCGACGGTCATTCTGTTGTTGCGCGACCTGCGGCCGTCACTCGCGGTGCGTGACGAGGGCGTACAGAAGACACTGCGCGCGTTCGTGCCCATCTTCCTCGGCCGCGGCTCCGTCCAGATCTCGGCGTTCATCGATAGCATGCTCGCGAGCTACCTCGGCAAAGGCATCATCGGCGCGATGAGCAACGCGCAGACGCTCTACACGCTGCCGGTCAGTTTGTTTGGCATGGCGGTGTCGGCGGCCGAGCTCCCCGAGATGTCCAGCGCGACGGGCGACGAGGCCGCGCGTCACGAGCATCTCCAGACCCGGCTGCGCAGTGCGCTGCGCCGCGTGGTGTTCCTCGTCGTGCCGTCGGCGATCGCGTTCATCGCGATCGGCGGTCCGATCGTCGCGTTGATCTTTCAGGGCGGCCGGTTCACCGCGAGCGATACCACCATCGTGTGGATCATCCTCGCGGGCTCGGCGATCGGGCTCTCGGGCGGCACGCAAGGTCGCCTGCTCGGCTCGGCATTCTACGCCCTCGGCGATCCGAAGCCGCCACTTCACGCGGCACTCGTGCGCGTCGCGATCACTGGCGTGCTCGGCTACGCGTTCGCTCTGCCCATTCGCAACTGGCTCGGCTCCGACGTTGCCGTGGATGTCGGGCCGCTTCACCTGGTCGGACGTGTTGGGGGCTACTCGCCAACGTGGGGCGCGTTCGCGCTCACGGCCAGCGCTGGCTTCGCGGCGTGGGTGGAATTCTTGCTGCTCGATCGCTGGCTCAGTCGCCGCATCGGCAAGGTTCCGATCCCGGTGCGGCTCGGATTCGGCGCACTCGCTGCGTCGGTCGTCGCCGGAGCCGCCGGTTTTGGCGGGGCGCAGCTCGCCGATCATCTCGGCGCAAAACACTGGGTCGCCGCGCTCGTCGCGATTCCTGTGTTCGGCGTCGTCTATCTCGGCATCATGGTTGCCGCGCGCGTGCCCGAGATCAGCGCGATCACGCGGCGCTTCTTCCGCCGCTAGCGCGTCCCGCACCCGGCACGTCGGATGCACCAGCATTGAACATGCCGGCTGTTCGCTACGCGTTTCGCGCACGGTTTGCGATTGCTGCCGCGTTGCCGCTCGCGTTGCTGCTCGCCGCGCTCTCGCTCGGTGGTCTCGTGACGAACGCATACGCGCGAGAGACACCGGCGTGGCTCGAGCAGGCGATCGGCCAGGATTGGTTCGATCTCGTCATCGCTGCGCCATGGATCGCGATCTGCGGTATCGGCGCTCGTGGCTCACCGCGTTGGCGCGTGCTGCTCGCCGGTGCATACGCGTACACGGTCTACGAGCTGTTCATCTACGTGTTCGCGGTCCACTTCAACGCGCTGTTCTTGCTCTACTGCGCGACGCTCGGCGTTGCCGCGTTCGGTCTGATCGCGGTGCTCGGCGAGCTCCGCGACGACACGCTGCGGATCGATCGCCGCGGCGCTCGCATCGGCGGCGGCTGGCTCGTCACAGTCGGCGTCCTGTTCGGCCTCTTGTGGCTCGTCGAAGATGTGCCGGCGGTGTTGCACAACATGCCGCCGAAGTCCCTCGTCGCGACCGGTCTGCTCACGAACCCGGTGCATGCGATCGACTTCGCGTTCGTGCTGCCCGCGCACGTGGTCGCCGGCGTCCTCTTGTGGCGCGGCGAGCGCACGGGCCAGGTCTACGGTCCCGTGCTGCTCGCGTTCGGCGTGCTGATGTCAGCGTCGATCGCCGCGATGCTGATCGTGGTCGCAGCACGCGGCGGCGGCGCGCCGACACCGGTGATCGCAGCAATGACTCTCGTCACCGCCGCGACCGCGGCCGTGCTGGCGCGGACGCTGCACGCGCGCCCGAAGCTCGCGCTGAGCTGACGCGACTTGTCGACCTACTGGCCGATCGCGCGCGACCGGCGTTCCATCGTCTCCTTCGCGGCCGCCATGGTCACGCCCGGGATCACGCCAAGGCCTTCCATGCAGGTCATCGCGCGGAACACCCACGCCTCGAACGTGTCGGTCCGCCGCCACTCGTCGAGTTTCGCGCGGTCGCCGTAGCAGATGAACATCGAGTTCAGATCGCCGCCGTGCGCGGTCAAGAAGCAACCGTCCCAGCGCGTGAACCAGCCCTGCTTGGCCTGACCGTCGAGCCAGCCTGCGGTTTCCATCCACAGCCGCATCGCCTCGTTCTCTTTGCCCGGAATCGGGCGGTTCGCACCGATGAACAGCACTGCCTTTTCGTTCGCCATGGTTCCTTCCTCCTCTGAGTTGGAACTAGGCGATCGCGGTCCGCTCCCGGAATACGTAGTCGGACGCAATCTCCCGCGGCTCACGCTGGACGCTAAATACGAACGCGCGCGCCGATCGCGGCGCCGAGCGGCGCGCCGACGAGAAGCAGTACATCCCAGATCGTGAGCGCGGCTGCCGAACGCAGGACGACCTGCGCGAGGGTGCCCCACAGCATCAACGCGAGCACACCGATCGCGACCTCACGCGCGCATTCGCTGCGAACAAGCGCGCGGATGTTCAGACCAGCAACGAGCGCCGCGGCGATTCCGAACGCAACCAGCGCGGTCGGTTCGGCGGGCAAGCCGGCGACATGCGCGAGCCGGCCACCGAGCTGGATCGTACACGCAGCGACGAACGCGGCGGACATCGGCAACCACACTGCGCTCGGGGGCGCCGGCACACGCGCGGCGAGCGCGCACGCCGCTCCGCTCGCGATCACGAGGATCGGAACGACGATCAGCGCGTGCGGACTGCGCACCGCCGTCAGCGTGAACGCGCGCGGTAACGCGTACGAGATGAGCGCGAGCACGATGACTGCCGCGGCGCCGGCGACGAACGCGGCGCGGATCGATCCCGCGGCAGCGCGCGAGACGACGAGTCCGGCGAGCGCTGCGCCGAGTACCTGCGCGGGGTACGGCAGCCACTCCGCTTGGACCTTCAGCATCCACGCGGCCTGAAGGACGACGAAGAACGCCCCGATCACCGCCAGCGCACATGTCGCAATCCATATCGGTCTCATCGCGGACGATGGGAGCACGAGCCTGTGCACGTCGCAACGCGAACCGTGCTCGCGCTCAACGACAGGATCGCAGGCCCGGCTTGTCGCGCAGGTCGACGCGCTTGGTGACGAGCAGGTCACTGAAGTCCTCGAAGCGCGCGCCGCTCGGCATGATCTCGCTTTGCAAGAAGCTCGATAGCACGACGGTGCCGTCGCTCGATGTCGGGTCAGTCGCCGCGGCGAACGTCACGTGCATGAACTGGCGCGTGTCGGTCTCGTGGCGGTGGCAGCCGGCGCACGTGTTGAGCGCGAACGAGTCGCGCACGTCGATCGCGACGCCGTCAAGCGCGTGCGGAACGCCCTGCGACGGAATCTCCGGCGGACTCGGATTCGTCAGCTTGCCCCACGCACCGTACGGCGACGCGCCGACGAGCGATGAGTTCGCGCTCATGCCGGGCGCAAGCACGTGACGCGACGCGAGCACTGCGGTCGCGTTCGCTTCGAGATACGTAACGAGCTCGCCGCTGCGCGTGCCCTCCGGCGCCACGAACGCCGGCCGCGCGATGTCGAAGTCGCGCGCGGGCTCGAGGTTCATCGTGTGTGGCGCGATGTCCGTCGGGGTCAGGTGGAACTCGCGCAGCTCCCAGACCTGGCGGCCCGCGACGAACCCGTCGGCAGGCAACCGGGATCCCATCAGCGCGACCTCGTTCGTGCGCAGCTGATCGAGCGCGTT
>DASUFX010000838.1:0-3179 GCA_036274355.1 Kofleriaceae bacterium
GCCCGGCTTCTACAGCGTCGACAGCAAGCCGTACGCGACGATTTTCATCGATGACAAATCGTTCGGTGAGACGCCGCTGTTCAAGGTCCAGCTACCCGCTGGCAAGCACCGGATCCGTGCGCAGCGCGCTGATGGCAAATCTCAGCGACTCTCGATCACGATCCAGCCCGGCAAGCTGTTCAGCTCGGGTACGCTGTCCTGGTAATGCGCTGGCTCGTCGTTTTGCTGCTCGTGATCCTCGCGATGACGCGGGGCGCGCGCGCCGACAATCCGAGCGTTGCTGCCGCACGCAAGGCCGTCGACGAGATTCGTTACGACGATGCGCAAGCGTTGCTCGTGCAGGCGCTCAAGCAGGGTGCGAACCGTCCTGACGTGCTCGTCGAGATCTACCGGTTGTCGGCCGCAACGGCCGCCGTGCTTGGCCCGACGGATCTTGCCGAGCAGTACTACCGGCGCATGATCGCGCTCGACCCCGACTCGACGTTGCCGCCGGATGCATCGCCGCGCCTGCGCGAGCCATTCGTGGCCGCGCAAGCGTACATGGCCGCGCAGCAACGCTTCGAGGCACGTGCGACGCGGACGGCACAGGGCATCGAGGTCAGCGTTGTCGATCCGCTCGGCATGGTGGTCGCGATCGCGACGCTCGACGGCGGCGAGCTCCGCGCGAAGCAGCCCTACGCCGGTCAGGCGATCACGCTCCAAGACGTCGGCGATCGCGTCGTGCTGCTCGACGAGAGCGGCAACTTCCTGCGCGAGATTCCGCTGCCCGCGCGGCAGGAGGTCGACGAGCCGGTGGGGACGTCCACGCCGAGCACACCGTTTTTTCGCCGCTGGTACGTCTACGCGGTTCCGACCGTGGCGTTCGCCGGTGCGACCGCGTTTCTGTTTGTCGACGCGCAGCGCGCGAAGGATCGGCTCGACGACATCATCGCGAACAACGGCGGTCACTTCTACGACGATGCCGAGACCGAGCGCCGGCGCTATCGCAACGAGACGATCGCCGCGTGGGTCGGCGCGGGAATCACGGTCGGGTTTGCGACCACCGCGATCATCATGGCGGCGACCCGCCCACGCGCCGTGACGGTGACCCCGTCGGTCGGGGCCGACCATGCGAGCGTGCAGCTCGAGGCTAAGTTCTAGCCCTGTAAGGGCTTTTGCGTGTAGTCGGGCTGTTGTCGGGTGATTGGTACCCGCGGGTGCAACCTGGCTTCATGAAAAAGCTACGCGCGGTTCTGTTCCCCCTCATCGTCATGGTCGGCTGTACGGTGGGCAGCAGCAGCGAGCCCACGACGAGCGCGGCGACGTCGTACAACCTGATCGACACCGACAACGATGGCGTGCCGGACTGCCTCGATCTCGACAACGATATGCAATGCGATGTCGGGCTCGGCTCGGTCTGTATGGACCCGCTCGTCGACACGAACAACGACGGCATCCCCGAGGGCCTCGACCTCGACTGCGATGGCACGATCGACATCACGTGGTGCCAGCAGCCGCTCGTCGATAGCGACAACGACGGCGTGCCCGACGGCCTCGATCTCGACTGCGACGGCACCGCGGACGTTTCGCTCCCCGGTCCGGGCACGCAGTGCGCGCCCGAGCTCGTCGACGCGAACAACGACGGCGTGCCCGAAGGCATCGACACCGACTGCGACGGCCAGATCGACGTGCCGTTCAACTTCTGCGTCCCCGCGGCGGTCGACAGCAACAGCGATGGCGTGCCCGACGGTCTCGACACCGACTGCGACGGGCAGATCGACGTGCCGTTCAACAACCCGCCGACGCCCCCGCAGAACCCGACGTGCAACCCGCTCGTCGACAGCAACATGGACGGCGTGCCTGACGGCATCGACGTCGACTGCGACGGCACGGTCGACTACACGTTCCCGTGAGCGACTGTCCGGGAGTGTCCAACGTAACCCCGGTACGTTTGGCGCAAGCTCGCGCAGCTCCAGCTGTCCGGCTGTCCGGTTTTGTCCGAATTTGTCCGGCTACGGCTGCGCGAACATCAGCGTGATCTTGTCGCCGTACTCGGACAGGTCGTAGACGCAGATGACCTCGACCTCGTGGAGGCCGTTTGCAATCGCGAGCGGCAACCACGTGACCTGCGACGAGCCGTTGTCGTTGATACACGCGCCTTGCACCTGGCTAGGCGGAACCCGGGTTCCGTCGACAGCGATGTCCGCCTCGCCGGGATGCAGGTCGCCGTGGATTTTCAGCTCGAACACGATCGGACCGGTCGACGCGATCGTGGTGCCGCTCGCCGGCGTGATGATCTCGATACCGAGGTCGTCGTCGGTCGAACACCCAGCGAGCAGGATCGCGACGAGCGCGAGGCGATGCATCAGCTGAGTCTATCGCGGTAGTCGGTGTAGCCGAACCGGCGATGGACGGTGATGCGCTTGGTTGCCGGATCGTGCGTGGCAATGCTCGGCAACCGCACACCGTTGAACGTGGTGGTCTTCACCATCGTGTAGTGCGCCATGTCGAGGAACACGAGCTTGTCGCCGATCGCGAGCGGCTTGTCGAAGCTGTAGTCGCCGATCACGTCGCCGGCGAGGCACGTCATGCCGCCGAGCCGATACGTGTGCTTCTTCACGCCGGGGTCGGCGCCGTCGACGATCACCGGCCGGTACGGCATCTCGAGCACGTCGGGCATGTGCGCGGTCGCCGACGTGTCGAGGATCGCGATGTCCATGCCGTTGTGGAACGTGTCCATCACCTGCGCGACGAGCACGCCGGTGCCGAGCGCGATCGCTTCGCCGGGCTCGAGGTAGACCTGGACCTTCGGGTGGCGGCCGCGGAACTCGCGGATCACGCGCACGAGCCGATCGATCTCGTAATCCGGGCGCGTGATGTGATGACCGCCGCCGAAGTTGATCCACTTCATGCGGTCGATGAAGTCGGAAAACTTCGTCTCGAACGCAGCAACCGCGCGCTCGAGCGCGTCACTGTTGTTCTGACACAGCGAGTGAAAGTGCAGACCGTCGAGGCCGTCGAGGTCGGCCGCCGTCACGTTCGCGCGTGTCGTGCCGAGCCGACTGCACACGCCGGCCGGGTCATACAGCGCGACCTCGGCTTCCTGGTGCTCGTGGTTGACACGCAGACCCGCCGAGCGATCGGCGCGCTCGATCACAGCGCGATGCTTGCGCCACTGCGCCGGCGAATTGAGCACGATG
>DASUFX010000839.1:0-9433 GCA_036274355.1 Kofleriaceae bacterium
CAACAAGGGCGCGAATGACCTGCTCGACAAGATCCAGACGCTGCGCGAGGAGCTCGCCGAGTACCGCTCGCGCGCTGGCGAGCTGCATGCTCAGCTCGTCACGCTGAAGGTCGTGAAGACCGGCGGCGAGCTGATGACGTCGCTCAAGAACCGACTCACCGAGACGTCCGACCGCATGCAGAAGGCGACGCTCGCGATCGTCGATACGCAGGAGAAGCTGATGCTGATGCGGCTGAAGTTCGGAAACCAGCTCGCCGACCTCCACCTGTCGGACGCGATCGCGAACAACTAGGCTTACAGCGTCGCGATCGCGGCCTGGAAGCGCTCGGTGCGCACGCCCGGCGCCTTCACGCTGGCAATCTTCGCTGCCTCGGCTTTGAGCTTCGCGATCCGATCCTTCGGGCTCGGGTGCGTCGACTTGAAGCCGCCGCTGCCCGCGCCACCCATCTTCTTCTCGAGACCGTCGAGGAAGCGGATGAATGCCTGCGGATCGTAGCCGGCGTCGGCCATGATCTTGAGGCCCACGCGATCAGCCTCGAACTCGGTGTCGCGCGAGTAGCCCTTCACGACCATCGAGTCGATCATGTCGGTCATCGCGCCTTCGAACGCCTGGGTCAGCGTGCCGAGCTGCTGCTCGTCGAGCTGCACGGTGTTGTTGAGCATCTCCTTGTAGACGCCCGCCATGCGCGACTTCTTGATCGAGCCGATCGCGTGGCCACGCACCGTGTGCGCGATCTCGTGCGCGAGCACGGCGGCCAGCTCGTCCTCGTTCTTCGCGGCCTTCACCAGGCCCTTGTTGATGAGGATGAAACCACCCGACGCGGCGAACGCATTGATCGTGTCGTCGTCGACGATGACGAAGTGCCAACCGGCGATCGGCGACGGCCGGTCATCCTTGCGCGGCATGCCCATCGCGGCGGCAGCGAGCACGTTGCCGACGGCGTTGACGTACGCGGTCGTCTTGCCAAGCTCGCCCGACTGATACGCATCCGCTTCGACGTACTTGTAGTTCGCGCGCGAGAGCAAGTTCGTCGCGACCGAGCGGCCGACGTAGTACTCGTTCTCCGGCGTCAGGTCTTTCTTCGCGTCTTGATACGCGTGCCAGCTCTTCGCGATCGACTCCGGCGTGAGCTGGACCTTGCACGACATCGAGAGACAGGCGGCGAGCACCGCGGGCCCGAAGAGGAGCGGGACGGATTTACTCCGACCGGCGGGGACGACAATCCGTTTCATGGCAGCTGTCCCTCCTTCGCGAACGCTTCGAGCTCCGCAGGATCGACGCTGGTCTTCTCGATCGCGTCGACGTGCGAGAAGTCGAGGTTCGGGTTCGACTGCTTGTACTTCTGCTCGACCTCCGGCGTGAAGCCGCGGCCGGCGAGCTCGACCTCGTCGCGATTGACGTTGCCGCCCGAGCCACCCGGCTTCGACGACAACGCGACCTTGCCCTCGGTCACGTTCGTCTTGTGGATCCAGCCCGACTGCGCGCCTTCGACGCGATACCAGTCGCCCTTCACCTCTTTGACCATGAGCTGATCGCCGCGCGACACCGATCCCGCGGATGCGCCGATGAACTTCGGCGACTTCATCACCTTCGCCGAGAGCACGCGAATCGTCACCGACGAGCCGACCTTCGGCGCCGCCAGTGCGACACCCGCACCGAGTAGAAGCACAAGCAATACTCGTTTCATCTATTTCTCCTTCATCACCCAGACGCCGTTCCAGTTGTCAGGCGGCGGTTCCTCGAGGAAGTGTTTGCAGCGCGCGGCGAAGATCTCGCTCGGCTCGTCGCCGGCGTTTGCCTCGAAGATCTCGATCGCGCCCGCGAAGTCCTTCGCGCGGTACTTCGCGAGACCGTCTTCGAACTTGCGCGCGCGTGCGATCCACGCCGGATCGGTGACGCCGACCTCGTCGAGCACCTCGTACACGGTGACCGGCACGTCCTTGCCCTTCACCGCGATCCGATCGAGCTCGCGCACGTCCATCGCGCCGCCGAGCTTGGCGACCGTCGTCTCGCTGATCATGAGGAACGTGCCGTACGCCTTGTTCGCGCCCTCCAGACGCGAGGCAAGGTTCACCATGTCCCCCATGACCGTGTAATTGTACTTGTGTTTCGACCCCATGTTGCCGACGACGGCGTTTCCCGAATTGACGCCGGCACGCGCAAAGACTTCGTGGCCAAACTTCTGGTGCCAGCCCGCGCGCAGCTCGTCACACTTCTTGCGCATCGCGATCGCGCACTTGGTCGCACGTAGCGCGTGATCGGCGGCCGGTAGCGGCGCGCCCCAGAACGCCATGATCGCATCGCCGATGTACTTGTCGACGACGCCGCCGTGCGACAGCACGAGGTCGGTCATGATCGTGAGGTAATCGTTGAGCAGCGCGACCAGGTCCTCGGGCTTCAGGCCCTCGCTGATCGTGGTGAAGCCGGCGATGTCGGAGAAGTACACGCTCATCTCACGGCTCTCACCCCACTCGAGCGACAGGTACTCCGGGTGCTCCATGAGCTCCCGGACGAGCGCGGTCGACGTGTAGCGACCGAGCGCCTCTTGCACGAACCGCTTACCGCTGCGCTCGACGGCCGAGAGTGCGAGCAATGTCGCGAACGCCGAGACGCCGCCGCCGATCGACGGTGCCGCATACGCGATCCACACATTTGCGCCTCCAAGCGCCGCCCGCGCGATGAAGTAGTAGCCGACGAGGATCACGGTCGTGACCGCTGCGGTCGCGATCAGCGCGAGCCCGGGCTTCCGGATCACGCGCCACAGCACGATCATCAGCAGCGACACGATCACGCTGATCACGAACGCGATCGCACCGTCGAGCCACGGATGCGCTCGCCGCACGACGTCGCCGTTGAGCATGTTGTCGAGCGCGGTTGCCTGCACCTCGGCGCCGAGGTGCCGCGTCGAGATCGGCGTCGCACGCAAGTCGCGAAGCGCCTGGCCGGTCGCCGACACCATCACGTACTTGCCCTTCAGCGCGTCGAACGGCACCGACGGCTTCGTGCCCTCCTCGAGCATCACGCTCGACCGCAGCACCTCGTACGCCGACAGGTGCGGATACACGTGCGAGCCGTGGAAGTGCATCGTGATCTGGCCGTCGTCGTCGAGCTGGATCTTGCGCTCGCCGAGATCGAGAACGTGGCCGTCGATCTTCGGCGTCACGTTCGGGTGCGCGACGAGATACGCGGCGAGCGACAGCGACGGATACGCGACGTTGCCGTTGAGCACGAGCGGTGCGTGCCGGCGCATGATGCCGTCGGCCTCGGGGTTCTGATAGACGTTGCCGAGCCGCGCAGGTGCCGCCGCGATGATCGCGAGCGGCGGATCGAGACCCTCGCGACGCGGAAACTTGCCGGCGAGCGGAATGCCGTCGCGATCCTTGATGATCGAGACGACCGTCAATTCCTGCGACAGCTCGTTCGGATCGAGCTTGACGATCTTGGGTGGCGCCGGCTCCGCTGCCTCGGGCGGCGGTTCGCCTTCCTTAGGCTCCTGGCCTTCGGGCGCTTCCGGCGTTTCCGGCACGAACAGCGGCTTGAGCTCGTCGACGCTGACGAGCCGCTTCCAGGTCTTCTCGACGTCTTCGGCGGTCTTCTTGCCGCCGTACCAGAGCTCGAACTTGCCGGCACGCATCAAGACGAAGCTGCGCACGTTCCACGCCGCGAGCCTGAGTGCGATTGCCTTTGCTTCGTCGCGGGTCTCGTAGCCGGCGAGCCGCGCCGCGAACGGTCCTTCGAGCGGCCGATCGACGAGCTTGTTCGTCGTGAGCGCCAGGCCGAACACCGCGTTGCCGGCGGCGTGCGTCGCTTCGGCGAACTGCTCGTCGTCGGCGACGCCCATGCCGCCACGGTCCTGAAACAGCCAGTCGAAGACGATCGCCTTCGCGCCGGCCTTCTTGCAGTAGGTCGTGATGTCGCCGTAGAGCGAGCGCGGCCACGGCCACAGCACGTCGAAGTTGTTCTCGGCATCTTCGATATCGCTCTCGTCGATATCGATCAGCACGATGTCCTTCGACGCATTGCTCGGCTTCATCACCGCGCGGGCGCGCTGGTCGTACGTCGCGGCCTCGGGCCGCTCGAGCACGGCCGGCCGGGTGATCGCAAACCCCGCCGCCACGATGCCGACGATCACGCCCACGCCAACGCCCGACAGCAACGAGCGTGTCCGCGCCGAGAGTCCCCGCGACATCGGTCCACAGTCATAACACGAGGAGTGCGGTCGCGAGGCTGTTGCTCCCGTTCAGACCTGCGTAGAAGGAAGGGATGTCCTGGCCGACCACCATAGAGCCGTCGGAGCTCAGCGCCGCGTCATTTGCAACTGAAGTCGTTCGTCTCCATTTCGAGAGGAAGCTGCACAAGTGCGATGCCGTTGCGTCTCAGACGCTGCGCGACCGCGTCAACGAGATCGCGTCGCGGCTGCTTCGCCTCGAACAGCGCGTGGCCGAAGCAAATCTTCAACGGCAGCCAGTGGCTAGAACGCGGAAGCGCCAGCATCAGCGCACGCGCCAGCGACGTCGCTAGGCCTCTCCGTCGGGTGCGCGGGCGTGGTAAGACGCGCCCATGCCCGAGCAACGTTTCGACGCAGTCGTGATTGGCGCCGGTCCTGGTGGGTACCCCGCCGCGATCCGCCTCGGTCAGCTCAAGGTCAAGACCGCCGTTATCGAGCGCGAGTACTTCGGTGGCGTGTGCCTCAACGTCGGATGCATCCCGTCGAAGGCCGTCATCCACGCCGCAAAGATGTACGAAAAAATGTCGCACGCCGATGACCTCGGCATTCAGCTGGCGAGCAAGCCGACGCTCGACATGGGCAAGCTCCAGACCTGGAAGGGCGGCGTCGTCAACAAGCTGACCTCCGGCGTCCGCACCCTGCTCAAGGGCAACGGCGTCACGATGATCGAGGGCAGCGCGAAGCTCGAGAAGTCGGGCCCCGACGGTCACCGCATCACCGTGACCGGCAAGAACGGCACCGAGACGATCATCGCGAAGAACATCGTGCTCGCGACGGGCTCGCGGCCGTTCGAGATTCCGGGCTTCAAGATCGATCAGAAGCGCATCATCGATTCGACGGGCGCGCTCGCACTCGACGCGGTGCCGCCGCGCATGATCGTGATCGGCGGTGGCTACATCGGCCTCGAGCTCGGCATGGTGTACGCGAAGTTTGGCAGCAAGGTCACCGTCGTCGAGGCGCTACCGCGCGTGCTCGCGTCGATGGACAAGGACTGCGTCGCCGTCGTCGAGCGGAAGCTCAAGAAGATGGGCGTCGAGGTCATGGCGAACACGAAGGCGAAGAGCTGGGAAGACAAGGGCGACCGCGCCGTGCTCACCGTCGAGCTGCAGGACGGCAAGACGGCGACGATCGACGCCGACAAGATCCTGCTATCGATCGGCCGCCGGCCGAACAGCGAGAACCTCGGCCTCGAAGCGGCGGGGGTCGCCTTCGACAAGAAGGGCTACGTGATCGCCGACGACCACCTGCGCACGAACGTGCCCGGCATCTACGCGATCGGCGACCTCATCGGCGGCATGATGCTCGCGCACAAGGCGACGAAGGAAGGCGAAGTCGTCGCCGAGATCATTGCCGGCCACAAGGCGGCGTTCGATGTCCGCACGATTCCCGCCGTCGTGTTCACCGACCCGGAAATCGCATCGACCGGCCTCACCGAGGACGAGGCGAAGGCCAAAGGCCACGCGCAGCTCAAGGTCGGCAAGTTCCCGTTCGCCGCCCTCGGCCGTGCGCTGTCGGTCAACGACACTGAAGGGTTCGTCAAGGTGGTCTCCGACGGCAAGACCGGCGAGCTACTCGGCCTGCACATCGTCGGCAACGGCGCCGGCGACCTGATCTCGGAGGGCGCACTCGCCATCGAGATGGGCGCGGTCGTCGACGACCTGCGGCTCACGATCCACCCGCACCCGACGCTGTCGGAAGCGATCATGGAAGCGGCGGCCGCGGCGCTCGGCGAAGCGGTCCACGTCATCAACCGCTGACGCAGCGCTGCATCGCCGAACCGGCGAATTCGTGGTAATCGCCTGATCGATGCCCTCCTGGCAGGTCCTCGATCTAGGCACCGCTGACTACCGCGAGGTATGGGCGAAGCAGCTCGCGCTCGTTGAGGCGCGCCAGATCGGCCAGGCGCCCGACACGCTGATCGTCGTCGAGCATCCGCACGTATTCACGCTCGGCCGCCGGCGGGATTCGCAGCAGAACGTGCTCGCGCCCGGCGACGTCCCGGTGATCGAGATCGAGCGCGGCGGCGACGTCACCTATCACGGCCCCGGCCAGCTCGTCGCGTATCCGATCGTTTTCCTCGACGGCGAAGAACGCGACCTCCACAAGTTCTTGCGCAACATGGAGGAGGCGGTCATCCGCACGTGTGCGCGCGCTGGCGTCACGGCCGATCGCGAGCCAGGCAAGACCGGCGTGTGGACGACGACAGAGCTCGGCCGCAAGAAGCTGTGCTCGATGGGTATCGCGTGCCGCAAGTGGGTCACGTTCCACGGCCTCGCGCTCAACGTGACGAGCGACCTGTCCTACTTCGCGCGGATCAATCCGTGCGGGTTCGAAGCGAGCGTGATGTCGTCGCTCGACAAGCTCGTGCCCGGCGTCGACATCGCGGCGGTCAGACGCGTGCTTGTCGAAGAGCTCGGTACCGCGCTCGATCGCAGCGCGTAATTCGTACTTGCCAGGCGCGCGCGAATCGGTAGAGTGGAAATCGACGCGGCCGCCCGCGTCGATCATGGAAACCACTCGCTAGAACCCGACCAGAGCCCGCCACGGCGGTCTCATCCTATTGGTTGCGTGTTCGTGAGTGGCCCGACCCTTCCAGGAGTGAGTCGCGCGCTGAGCAGCGCTGCGCTCGCCGTCGGTCATCGCGTGCACGCGCGCACGTCACCGCGGGACTTGCTCCTGCATGGAGACCTCTATGTCCAAGATCGATCTTCGCGAGCTATTGCAGCGCACGCTCGCTGCGAATGGAAACCAGTCCGTCGCCACCACAACGCCAAAGCCGAAACCAGCGAAGCCCAAAGCGCCGCCGATGCATGCGAACCGCGCGTTGCGACCACGGCGCCGGTCGTAGGCCACGCCGAAAAAAAGCAAAGCCCCCGAAGCTCGGGGGCCCTGCCATCAGCAGCGCAACGCGCTACTTGAAATTGCGCTGGTACATCAGCGGCACCGTCGTCTCGACCGCCTTCGGGTTGTTCGGCTGATCGGCGCGCAGGATGACCGTACCCGGCTGCGTCGAATCGACCGACCAGGCGAAGCCGTCGACGATCGCGAGCGAGTCGAACGCGTGGTCGCTGGTGTCCCAGATCGCGATACGCAGCTTGATGATTTCGCCCGGCGTCACGTTGCCGCTCGTCGTGAGCCAGCCCGTCGCGCCGCCCTTGAGGCTGTTCGCATCGCAGGAGAACGACGACGGATCGTCGAAGCCGGTGCCCATCAGATCGTCGGTGCTGACGCACGTCGAGATCGTGCCCGCCGTGCCCGAGCAGCCGGTCGAACCGTTCACGCATTGCGTGAACAGGCCCGTGTTGCCGAACGCGAGGTTCACGCCGACCGGGTAGTTCTTCATGTCGGGCGCCGTGTAGAACGCGAGGTTCTTGTCCATCGGGTTCGCCGGACTACCGGTGTACGCCGAGTCGAGCAGCACGACGAAGAAGTCGTTGTACGGCGAGCACGTCCACTCGGGGAACTCGGCGCTGTAGAAGTTGCTCTTGAGCGAGAAGCTGTGCGCGTTCGACGGCACGCGAATGTCGAGCGTGAGCATCACCGGGTCGTTGGCCGTCGTGCCGCTCGCGTCCGGGCAGCCGGGCGCGTTCGGCAACGTGCCGCCGTTCGCGGCGACGAAGTCGGCCGGGAAGCCCGACTCGTTCGTGCTCGAGTACGACACGAAGTCGTTGTAGTTCGGGTTCGTGTCGCCCTTACCAGCGGCGGCACCGCTCGAGAACAGCGCCATGTTGACGCCGCCGCGCGGCATTGCCTTGGTGCCGAAGTGCGGGCGAATCGAGTGCGAGTTCGGATCCGGCGTGCCGGTGCCGTCGGGAAACGTGAGCGTCGCGTTGATGACGCCCCACTTCTTGTCGGCCATCGTCGCCTGCTGGCAGATGTCGATTGCCTTCGCGAAGTCCATGCCGTCGGTCGAGCCCGACGACAGGCCCTGGTCGCAGAGCGCGATCGCATCGTCGACGGAGCCGTTGCAGTCGTCGTCGAAGCCGTTGCCCGGCGCATCGAACGCCGACGGGTTCACCGCGCCCGGCGTGCCGCACTCGGTCGAGTCGCAGCAGTCGCCACCGCACGTCGTAAACCCATCGCCATCGAGATCGACGTCGTTGTCGGTTCCGCCATCGCAGTTGTTGTCGATGCCATCGCCGCACGTCTCGGCGGCCGGAACCACTTCACCAACGCAGTTCCCCCACTGCCCCGACGCGGTGCACGTCTGTGCACCTGTGGCGCATGGGCCAACACCAATCGTGTCCTTCTGGCCGGTGTAACACTCGCGCGTTTGCCCCGACTCGCACGTGCCCGACATGCAGTCGCTGCCAAAGCATGAGTCGTCGCGTTTATCCGGTCCGCATGCCGCTGCAAGCAGGCACAGCGACGAGAGAATCAAGGTCAACCAGGTGCGCATGAAGGGCCCTTCCTGGCGCGGAGAATAGACTCATCGCGAGAGGCGCGCGCAAGCTCAAAATACCGAGACCGGGGATCCCGGAATGACACAGGCTCTCCCCGGTGAGGCGCCGGCCGAGGCTCGCCGAACCCCATTTACGACTTTTGGAAGCCGGCTAACCGGTTCGTACCGAGAAGTCGCGGACCGAGATGATCTGCTTCGTCTCCAAGTCCGCCAAAAAGGACCGACCAGAGCCGATGCGGCCGTCGAATGCGAGCAAGTACCAGACGTCGAGGGTCCACCGGGTATGGTCGCTCTCGCAGGGCGGCGTCCAGGACACCGCTTCGAGGTCGCCCAGGTACGTCGGCCGTGACGGCGAGGCCGAGACGAGTTTTTGGTACTCGTCGCAGGTCTGGACCAGACCGACCGCGGTCTGCGCATCGCGGGACGCGACCGTGCGGCGCCACGCCGAGGTCAGCCGGCAGCGCCCGACCTGGCCGGCCGGCGACAGCTCGATCTCGTAGGCTTCATCGGCGGCGAGGCCGTCGAAGTCGGGGACGTCGAACTCCGGGTACTTGTCGCGCTCGGCGATCTGGTCGAGCCGGTCGTCGAACGCCTCGTAGCCGGCGTCGAGCGTGTCCTCGCCGTAGTAGCCGTAGATCCGGAGCGTGAGGCTGTTCGACGGCAGCCGGTGGTCCCAGTCGACGACCGAGATCGCGCCGGCGTAGTCGTGGCGGAACCGAGACAGCGCGGGCAGCGCGGCCGCGACGCGCGTCGCCGCCCCCTCCTCGGACAACAGCCCCTGGTAGGCGACGCGAGGGTGGAG
>DASUFX010000840.1:0-11291 GCA_036274355.1 Kofleriaceae bacterium
CAACATCGGTATCGCCGATGCGTCACGTCGAAAGGCGGACGTGCCGCTGTACACGTTGCGACGCAACTCCAACGGGCAGACCGTGCAGACGACCGACCCCGGCCGCGCGCTGATTACCGGGCGATGGGCCGACATCGGAAAGTTCAAAGGCCCGATCTTGCGAGGGCTGCAGATGCGGCCTCCGTTCTTTCACGACGGCTCTGCCGCGACGCTGCAGGACGTGATCAATTTCTACAACTCGCGGTTCTCGATCGGACTCACGCCGCAAGAACAGGCCGACCTGCTCGCGTTCCTACAAGCGCTCTGATCCGAGGCGTAGCGAGCCGATCAGATCGCGCAGCGCACGCTCGTCCAAGTGTCGGGGCTCGCCACCGACGAGCGCATGATCTGAACTGCGAGTGCTTGCTGAACGGGGCATTTGAGGGGTTCGCGCTCGATCTGGAAGCACGGCCGCGCGCTGGTCGTCGCGCAGTCGGGAACGAACGTCGCGTTGCCTGCGCCATCGATGTCGAACGCCTCGCATGCGGCGGGCATGTTGATCAGGTGTTGGATGCAAGCGGTCCCGAGGAGCCCGTTCACGCGCGTGGCAAGCGCGAGCAGCTGGCCGGGTAGATCTCCGTCGCACACGTTGATCGTGGTGCCCTGAGCAACGCGCTTGGCGAGCTCCGATGTGCGCACCGCCGGCGCGGCACCTAGCGAACCGATCGAGGACGCGTACCTGCACGCGCTCATGAGGAGCGTTTGCTCCATGCCTGTCGTCGGATTGAGGAGCGAATCGACGTTGAACGGGGTGGTCGGCGCGACGATCGCGCTGAACAGCACATCACGCGGATCAGACTTGAGCGTCGCGAGAAACTCGGTGTAACGCCCCACCGGCGTCAGAAACGGCGATGCCTCGTTCGAGTGGCACATTGTCTTGGTGCCAACCGCATTCATCTGGTCCGGATCGGCACCGCCACCGTCGCACGCGACTCCAAACCGCGTGCAGCGAAACGAACCGAGCGGTCCGAGTGCGGTCGCGTCGGTGCGCAGTAGGCTCGCATACGTCAACGAGCAGTCGTCCTCGTCGGACATCACGACGACGGCGACGCGCGCGTTCGGGCGTAAGAAACCCGCGTTGACCGGATTCGTTAGCCCGCGACGCATCGCCTCGAGTGGCTGCTCGAACGCGCAACCTGTCGCGCCGACGCTCGCCATCTGCTGAACGACCGGGACGAGCTCGCCGTTGTAGTTCTTGATGCGGTTTCCGCCCGAGTCGAGGACGCTGCTAAGGAACCCCTCGGTCACCGGCGCGCCATTCGTTTGCAGCAGGCCGTCCTTGCCTACGCCTGCGCATGCCGCCGCCGGAATCGCGGGGCCGGGCGCTGGATCACCGCTGCCCTGTGTGCCGAGGTCGGTGGTCACGACGCCGACGTGGAGGTTCGGCAAGCCGCCCGGCGCGTGGAGCAGCGCCTGGAAGAAGTCCGGCAACGTGTCCGTGAGCTTCTTCTGCAGCTCGAACATCGTGTCCGAATCGTCGAGCACGAACAGCAGATCGAGGTCGCGCGTGGCGGCTGCCGGGATCAATGCGACCTCGGTCAGGCTCGGGTTTGCGTCTTGGCCCAAGGCGGTGTCGATGCCAGCATCGTGGTACGCGCTCGTGCAACAGTCGTCATCACCGCACCCGGCGACGGTGGCGAGAAGGCAAGCCAACATGGCGTACTGCATGGGGCAAGGTTAGTGCGGCGTGCCCGGCGAATCCGTCACGCAACATATCTTTTGTTCACATGGCCGAGGCGGACGGTGCGCCGACTCGCGTCACCCGACGAGCACACCGCCGTCGTAGTAGCTGATGGCGAAGAACAGTGTGTGATCTGACGGGACTGCGCCGACGAAGGCCCGAATGTCCTCGAGCTGAGCAAACGCGCGCGCCGGCGTATCGCGGAGCACCACGTGTTTGCGCCCCTGCTTCTCCCATTCCTCGGCGACCCAGAACGAAACGTTGTGATAGCGAAACTTCGCTTCGTCCATCGCGCGCAGCTGCTTTGCGAGCGCGGCCTGATCGTTCGGTAGCGCGGCGAGTGCGGCCACGACGGCCGCCGTCTCCAATCGCTCGAGCCGGTAGAACTGGCCTTTGTGCATCGCCTTGCCCCACTTCAAACTCTCGGGCACGTCGCGCTCGCGATTCACGAACTCGAGCAGGTAATGCGTCTCGTCGACGCACAGCGTCCGGGCTGGTGAGGTGCGAATGAAGTCGACGACGAAGGCGCGGCGCGCGCGATCACCTTTCGTCGACCGCAGCCTCGCTACTGCTTTCTTGTCGAGTGCGAGGTAGTAGCCCGAAGGTTGCGGCACGCCGGCATCGTACCGCGCATCATTGAAACACGACGCCTCGTTCGTCGCCCGCAATGGCGAGGTCCCATGGCGCCTGCGGCTTCGCGTCGAGATCGAGATCGAGCATGCCGTCCCGCAGCGGCTCGCTGAGCGTGTAGCGCGCGTGAAGCGCCGCAGGATCGTCGGTGGTGTCGCCCGCGTGGAGCACCTGGCTGACCGTGAGCTTGCTACCGGCGGGCAAGACGTCGGTGTTGTGGAGTGCCTTGATGCTGCCGAAGTAGATCGTCGATGCGAGCTGCAGTGCAGCGACGCGATCAGGGCGGTCGGCCCACGCTCCGCTCCATGCGCGTTGCTGGTGATAGACCGAGAACGTCGAGTACAGCGCGAACGCTGCGTCGCCCGTATCGTAGCGATAGGCCGTGGGCCCTAGTGTCTTTGGGGCGAAGCCTTGCGCACCGCCAACCGCAAACGACGTCAGCGTGCCGGTCGCGGTGTGGCGCCAGCCGCCGTCGACGGAGTTACCTTCCATGCCCGTGTGCGCGAGCGTGGCATTCGCCTCGAGCGTAGAGGCCTCGACGAGTGTCGACGCGTCCCAGGCCCACGTCGTATGCGTGTGCATCACGTTCGTGCCGTTCGGCAGATCCTCGGAGTAATCGTTGTCGGTGCCGGGGAAGTCGGCGAGCGTGACGTCGCCAAACTGACTGATGCGATACGGTCTCGTGATGCGCCCGACCGGCCACAGGGTGACCGTGCCGCGGGGCGAGAACACGTAGAAGTTGAACGTCTGGCCGCCGATCGAGCCAGCGCGCGCGTAACGCATGCGCCGCATCCCGAGCGGTCCGGTCTTGATGATCTTCGTCGCAAGCGCCGAGATTCGCCAGCCGTCGGGCGAGCCGACGTACAGCTCGCCGCGATCGGCAACCAGCACCGGGCTCGCGTTTGGCGATGGCGTGTCGCCGAGCCCGAACACGTGATCGATGCCGAGGATCTGGCTCTGGAACCGCACGTGCTTTTCGACAACGGGCCCGCTGCGCTCCGAGACTTTGCCGGGCAGTGGGGTGAGCAGAGCGCCCGCCGCATCGACCGCTGCGCTGTCGTAGACGTCGTCGCTGTAGACAAGGACCTGAGCGCTGCCGAGCTGCGGCGTGACAATGAGCAGCCGATTCGCGAGCGTCGCGGTGCCGGTCACGACGCGTACGCGCAACGCCCCGAGCTCGTACAGGCCGGTCGCAAGCTCGTGCGCCGGAGACGTCATCTCGATCGATAGCGCCGTGCCGTCGACGGCGTGCGACCACGTCGCATCGAGCAGGCCACCTTCGACGACGTGGTAGAGCACGCGACTCTCGGCATCGGACGTGCCGTCTTGCCAGACGATCGGGTTGTGCCAGATCACGCCGAGTGGCTCGAGCATCCAGACCAGCACGCGATTGTTCAGGGGTTCGGTGAGCAGCGGCAGCGGCCCGAGCGATGCGCGACGCGGCACGATTCTCAGGCTTTCGGTCCCCGCAGTTGCGGACGCGATCTGATCGAAACCGCGCACGCCGAGCTGCAGGCTACCGGTAATGGCGATGTCCTCCTCGGGAGACTGCGTGAAGCCGTCGGGCGTCGTGTAGCTCCACGTCGGCGCGAACGTGGACACATCGCTGTCGCCAACCGCATCGGCCGGAGCGTCGTTCGGTGAAGTGGCGAGCTCGCTGTAGCAACCGGCGAGCGCGACGGCGACGAGAATGCGCATGGCTCGTGCCCTCAGCAACCGCTGTACCTGGCCCGCCGCACCGAGATCCAAGGAGTTCGCCGCTGGCTGTAGACTAGCGCGCGACAGTGGCAAGCGTCGACGTCACCCCGCGGAGCCGAAACGGCGCAGAACGCGCGAACCGGATGCGGCACGATCGTTGCTCAACGGGCCGGCATGACCACCACCGATAGGCTCCAAGCACCGTAGTACTGTGGCTCCGTGGGCAAGGTCGACACCGGAAAGACGGAGACCATCGAGGAGCCGCAACCTGCGGCCGTGCTCGCTCGCCGTCCGCCCGAGCTCAGCGATGTCCACTTGCCGCCGCGGTTCACGCCGAGACGCGTGCTCGGCGCGGGTGCGATGGGCTACGTCGTCGAGGCCCGCGACGAATCGCTCGGCCGCGATGTAGCGGTAAAGGTCATCTCGGCACGGCGCGTCGGCGACGCCCGCAGTCGCGAGCGGTTCTTGCGCGAGGCGCGCGCGTTCGCGGCGCTGCACCACGAGAACATCGTCACGATCCACGATCTCGATCCGCGCGGTCACTTCATCGTGATGGAGCTGGTCCGCGGCGACACGCTGCGCATGCGGATCGAACGGGACAAGCAGCTCGCACCTGCCGAGGTGCGCCGCATCGGTGCCGCGCTCCTCGATGCACTCGCGACCGCGCACGCTGCGGGCTTCGTACATCGCGACGTCAAACCGGCGAACGTACTGCTCGGCGACGACGGCTCCGTCAAGCTCGCCGACTTCGGTATCGCAGCCACGACGGACAGCGAGCTGACCGCGACCGGCGAGCTCCTCGGCACGCCTGCGTACATGGCACCCGAGCAGCTGCGTGGCCACGGCAATGATCCACGCGCCGACATCTACGCGACCGGCGCAACGCTGTTCGAGGCGGCAACCGGTGAACGGTTGCACGTGGGCCGCGAGCGCACCGAGGATCCGCGCGTTCGCATTCTCGCCAGCGTCCCCGACCGCGCCCTCGCCGAGGCGATCGCGCGTGCCGTGCGCGAGAAACCGGGCGAACGCTACGCCAACGTGGGCGAGTTCGCGCGCGCGCTCGCCGCCCGCGTCCCACCGCATCGGCATCTCCGCATGCGGCTCGTTGCCGGCGGCGCTGTCGCAGTAATCGCTGGGATCGGCACCGCGGTCGCGATGCGCTCGCACGAGAAGCCCGACGAGCTCGCGCTCGGCGTTGCTGCACTCGAGCGCCACGAGCTCACCGCGGCCGAGCAACACCTCGCCAAGGCTCCCGACGACGCGCGCACGCAGTACTACCGCGCGCTGGTCGGTTGGTGGACGCAGCGCCCGACCGACGAAGTGAAGGGCGAGCTCGATCGCGCAATCGCAGGTGGTCTCGACGAGAGGTCATCTGCGATCGCACGCGGTGTACGCGAGCTCGTCGAGCTCGAGTATCCCGGTGTCGTCGAAACGTTCAGAACGCTACGCATGAAATATCCAGACGACCGCTACGTGCTGTACGGCGAGTTCGAAGCGCTGTTTCACTGCGGTCGACCCGACGACGCGCTCGACGTGTTCCACCACTTGCGCGAGGTCGCGCCGCACTTCGGGCTCGGCGCGAATCACGCGCTCACGTTCTATCTCGCAAAGGGCGATGTCGAGAGCGCGCGCTGGGCGCTCGCCGGCACGTCAGGCACCGAGCACGTGCGGTGGCAAGCGCGCGTCGACGCGGCTGCCGATGATGTCGCAGCAGCAAAGCGCGGCCTCGACAAAGCACGTGCAGCCGCGACCGGCACGGACGCCGACACGCTCGGCTGGGACCGCGTCGCTCTCGACGCGCAGACCGGCGACGTCGAGCACGCTCACGCGCTTGCACTGGAGCTCGCCACGAAAAACCTGCAAGCAGGCGCAGTACCGCTCTACGGGCTCGCGCTCGCACGCGGAGTCACCGATGGCGCCGACGGCTCGCAGCACCTTGCCGGAGTCGCACTCGACGCCGCGCGCCTACCGCCATCGATCTTGGTCTCGACTCGCGACGCGTGGCTCGAGCTCGCCACGTTCAGCGTGATCGACGGCGACGTCGCACGCGCACGAACCGCACTCGCTGCACTACCGACTAGCGTCGACGACAAGATGCTCGAAGTCGCGCTTGCGCGCGTGCTGCTCAGCGCACTTGTCGGCGATGACGGGGCAGTCGCAAGGTTCTTCCCCAGCGCCTTTCCGCCCGTGCGTGCCGCTGCCGAAGCACTTGCTGCCGAGCGGAGCAACGATCCGAGGGCCGCCGCCGCCGCGTGGGCCCGGGCGTTGTCGTCCGAGGGCTTCGGGCGATTTCACATCGCGCTTGCGCTTCGGCTCGCACGGGCACACGCGAAGGCCGGCGATGCGCGCACCGCGGCCGAGGTCTGCGCATCGATCATTCATCCGACGCTGTTCCACTGGTCGTGGGCAGCGGCCGTCGGCGAATGCCGTCAGCTCACCGCAGCCCGCACGCCGCCATGATCCGATAGAAATGCGCGCGATCGACGCCGGCGGCGCGCGCAGCTGCGCTCACGTTGCCGTCGTGCTTCTGCAACAGATCGACGATGTAGCGGCGCTCGACGTAGCGGACCCATTGCTCGCGCACTGCGGCGAGCTTCTGATTCGTGTCGATCTCCGGCGGTGCTTCCCAACCCGCACCCGGCACGACCTCGGCCGGCGCGAGCAGGGCGCGCTCGAGATGATTGCGTAGCTCGCGCACGTTGCCGCGCCACCCCTGGCGTGCGAGGTCAGCTCGCCAGGCCGGATCGCGTAGTGCTGCTGCGTCGGGACTGTCGACAAGCGCGTTCGCGCGCAAAAACGAATCGACGAGCAGCGGAATGTCGTCGAGTCGCTCGCGGAGCGGCGGCAGGTTCACTTCGAGTACTGCGAGTCGATAAAACAGGTCCGCGCGGAACCGCGCTGCGTTGACGTCCGCCCGCAAGTTACGATTCGTCGCTGCGATCACGCGCCCCTCGACGGACGTCGGCTTCGGCGCGCCCAGGCGCTGTACTTCGCGCTCCTCGAGCACGCGCAATAGCTTCGGCTGCAGCTCGCTCGGCAGCTCGCCGATCTCGTCGAGAAACACGGTTCCACCTGCCGCGAGCTCGAACACGCCGGGCCGCGACCGTTCGGCGCCGCTGAACGCGCCGCGCTCGTACCCGAATAGCTCGCCATCGATCAGCGAATGCGGAATCGCGCCGCAATCGACGATGGTAAACGGCGCGTCGGCGCGTGCGCTGTGCTCGTGGATCGCGCGGGCTGCGAGCTCCTTGCCCGTTCCAGTTTCGCCGAGCAGCAGCACGGTGACGTCGCTCGCCGCGGCGCGCTCGAGCTGCGCGTACAACGCGCGCATCGCGGGCGACTTGCCGACGAGCTCACCGTACGATTCGCGCGAGGACAACGGCAGCTCGGCGAACGAATCGGCAAGCTGGATCTCGACCTCGGTGCGGCCGAGAAGGAGTGTGGCCGTGCCTTCGAGATGCGCCTCGACGATCGAGAGTCCGTTGATGCGCGTACCGTTCTTGCTGCCGAGGTCGCGCACGGTGATCGCGCCGTCGCCCATCGTGAGCTCGCAATGAAAGCGCGACACCGTCGCATCGGTCAGCGCGAGCTCTGCAGACGCGTGCGTGCCGATTACGACTCGCTGCCCGGTCGACACGACGCGCGCTCCTGCGTTCGGGCCGGCGACGACGGTCAACACGAAGCGGCGGATCGCGAGCGCGTTTTCGCGCACCACCGCCGCCGTGGTCACTGGATGCTCGTCGCCCGCCATTCGGCGGATGCTACACGCATCGATCGCGACGCCCGTGAACCTCCACGCCGCACGCACATGGGGCACCAGGTGTCGGAGCTAACGCTCAGAAAGCTCGTTGCGCTCGACGCGACGAGTCAGCGTCGCTGAGCTCGATATAGCGCGTAAAATCAACGTACTCTGGATTAGTAGTCTGCAGTGGTGGAAGGTGTGATATCGAAAAAAGAGGTCATGCCTCGTACGCTGAAGGAGACCAACGAGACGCTCGTGATCGAGCTTCCCGTTAGCGGCCCACCGCCGGTGCCGCAGCCTTCGTTAAGACCAGCGGGCACGTTGCCCAAGCCGCCGCGCCGACTCGCGGCCGGCACGATACCGCCAGTATCGCGCTCCAAGCGACGTGCCCCGAAAGAGCTGGGCATCGGCTCGCGAATCGGACCGTGGTTGATCGAGCGCGAGCTCGGGCGTGGTGGGATGGGCCGGGTCTACGCGGTCGCGCACAGTGGGTTTGGAAAGCGTGCCGCGCTCAAGGTGTGTCACACGTCGATGATCGATCGCGACCTCGCTGCGAACACGTTCTTGCGTGAAGCGCGCATCGTGAACCTGATCGATCACCCCGCCGTGCCCGACGTGTTCGCGACCGGCACGTTCGAGAATCGCCCGTACCTCGCGATGGAGCGTCTCCAGGGCGAGACCCTACGCCAGCTGTGGTCGTCGGGTGCGCTGTCGCAAGAATCCGCGCTCGAGATCCTCGTCGAGCTCTGCGGCGTCCTTCAGGCGGCGCACGACGCAGGTGTCGTGCATCGCGATCTGACGCTCGACAACGTCTTTGTGCTCGACAAACCCGGCGCGGGTGGCTGTCGCATCAAGCTGCTCGACTGGGGATTCGCGCGCGTACTCGCCGAGGACGATCCGCTGCGCGGCCACATCGCCGGCACGATGACGTACGTCGCTCCCGAAGCGATCGTCGGGCGCGAGGTTTCGCCTGCAAGCGATGTGTATGCGCTCGGCGTCCTCGCCTATATCCTGCTTCTCGGTCAGGCACCGTTTGCGGCCGACGAGCTCGTCGAGCTCGCGGCGATGCATCTCCACCAAGAGCCGCCCGCCCCCCAACGCCTGCGCCCGGCGATCCGTCCGGAGCTCGAACAGCTCTTGCTTGCGATGCTAGCCAAAGAGCCATCCTGGCGGCCGGTTCTTGCGGAGATCCAGCGCGAGCTGAGTGCGCGGCCCCGCCGTCGCCGCCGTTGGCTTCAACTCGTGCCGTGAGGCAGAGCTTCCGCGAAGCGTACTCCTGGCAAAGCTTCTGCGAAGCGCGCTACTGCCGTGAGGCAACGCTTCCGCGAAGCGCACTCGCGTTCGTGGGCGCCGTGATAATCTAGCTGCGTCGTACGCGGTGTGAGGCGCGGGTGTTGCGGCGGGTTGGCGGATCGTGCGCTAGCGACACGGCGGCGGCGCACGAAGTCGCATCGATGAACCTCGCCGACGATCAATTTCGCCTCCTGGTCGAGTCCGTCCAGGACTACGCCATCTATTTGCTCGATCCTTCGGGGCTCGTTCGATCATGGAACGCAGGTGCCGAACGGCTCAAAGGCTATACAGCCGAGGAGGCCATCGGCAGGTCACTGGCGACGTTCTTCATACCCGACGACCGCGCGAGCGGAAAGCCGCAGCAGTTGCTAGCGGCGGCACTCAAGTTCGGACGCTACGAGGATAGTGGCTGGCGAGTTCGCAAAGACGGCAGTCAGTTCTGGGCGAATGCGGTCATCACTGCGCTGTTCGAAGACGGTCGCGCGGCCCCGGCGCCGCTGTCGCCGACAGCGCTTGGCGGCATTCGCATAGTTCTCGTCGACGACGACGAAGATACGCGACAGGCGATCGCGGATGCCCTCGCGTCCGTCGGCGCGAGTGTGGAGCAAGCTGTTTCCGCATCGGATGCGGTGCAGCGGCTGCAGCTCAATCGGCCCGACGTACTCCTGAGCGATATCGGTATGCCCCTGGAAGATGGATACGCTCTGATTCGGCGCGTGCGCTCGCTGGCGCCCGACCTCGGTGGTGACGTTCCGGCGATCGCGTTGACCGCATATGCGCGGCACGAAGACGCGACGAAGGCTGAAGCATCGGGCTTCCAACTGCATGTCTCGAAACCTGTCGCACTCGAAGACTTGATCGACGCCATCAGGAGCTGTCTGCCGTCTCGTTCCGGAACCGCGCGGTAACCTCGACGCGCTGGGCGACGGCACCCGGCTGGGACGTACACTCTGCCGGCGCCGCAATGATAGGTTCGCCGGGATGCGGACATCGCTCGTCGTGATCGTGCTCCTCCTCGCGTGTTCGAAGTCCTCGAGCGAACAACAGGCGGGCTCGGCAGCGCCACCTGCTGCGAGCGGCTCGAGTGGATCGAGCGCCGCGCCGGCTGGCTCGGGATCCAGCGCTGCGCCCGTCGAGGCTGCGACGGTGGTCGGTCCCACTCGTTCCGTCAGCGGAGAGCTGGACGTGAGCGGGTTGATGTCCGGCAAGTTTCAATGGATCAAGAAGGACCAGACGTCGCCGATCAGTTGCGCGTGGAGCGTCGAGAAGGAGATCGGAGGTCTTCACGTCGATCTGAGTGACGGGGCAGGGCACCTCCTCAAGATGACGATCGATGTTCCGCCGACGGAGGCGGGCGTGCCGCGACTCGACGTCACGTCGACCGGACTTCCGGCGCCACTCAAGGCGAAGCTCGGCTTCAATATGAGCGGCGAAGAGACCGGCAAGTTCGCGGTGAAGTTCGACACGACGCTCACCGAGAATCCCGATGCAGAGCCCGCGAAGAAGCCAGGCAAGAAGGACGAGAAGCCGAGCGGACCATCACTGACGATCAAGGGCACGCTCGAGGTCACCTGTCCGCCGAAGAAGTGATCACGGCGCCCGCAGTGCCGCTCGTGCTATAGCGACTTCGTGCCGAACGATCCGGACAGCCACGGCTCGCCCGACGCTGCGAAGGTTCGGCTGATCTGCAGCATGTGCTCGCAGCCGTACTTCGCGACGGCCGGCACGAACCCCGGTGAGTGCGTGTCGTGCATGCTCGGCCGCGCCGAAGCTGAGGCGCGCCAAGCAGCTCACGAGCGCAAGCAGGCGGGGCGCAGGGCCCTCGCAAGCCGAATCACGAACCGGGTCGGTGCGCGCCTGATCGTCGGCGTGATCGTGCTCGCAATCGGTGGCGTGCTCGTTGCGTGGCAGGCGGTCCAGCATGCGCGCGAGAAGGCGGCCGAACGCCACCGCGCGAACGCGAGTGCCAACGTCTACGTGATCAAGACCGAGAATTGGAAATGGCGCATGTGTCACTGCGAGGACTTCGCGTGCGCGGCGCAGGTCAAAGCCGACTTCGAAGCGTGGACAGCGAAGGAGGCCGCGCCCGACGATGCAGACGTGAAGCGGGCGGCAAAGAGCGCGACCGATTCGCTGCTCCACTGCTACGACCAGCTGCGCTGAACGGCTTCGTCGGCTATTCGAGGATCGCGCTCTGGACCTTCTCGA
>DASUFX010000841.1:0-13550 GCA_036274355.1 Kofleriaceae bacterium
CAACGCGTTGTTCCTCGTCCACCCGCGTGCCGAGCGCTGGTCCGTCAGCGATCGCCAGCGCCGTCGCATCATCGACAACGCGCTTGCGCTCGTGAGCCAGCCGCTGACGCGCAACCGCACGCGCGTGATGGCGCGCCATGCACTGCTCCACAACCTGTTTCACCTCAAGCGCAACGACATCGTCGTGTCGTGGTGGACCGGGCGCGCGCGCTTTCAGGGCCAGAAGCCGTCGGCGCGTCTCACCGCGTGGCCGAGCATTCGCCGCGTGCGCGAGGACGTCACTGTCGTCGATTTCGACGACTTGCTCGCCGTCCCCGATACGGCGCCGATCATCGCGACGCTGCTGCGCCGCACGCCGCTGACCCAGCTGCTCGACAGTCACGCCGGCGCACCGCCGCTGCACTGGGAAGACGCGGTGTTCCTGCTTCGCGACCACGAGCTCGCGCGTGCGATCGCGTATCGCCTCGTTCCCGACGTCGGTCCGCGCGATCAGGTCGCCGGCCCCGCACGCCTCGCCGCTGCATTCGAACAGATGCTCGAGCGCGCGCCCGACGAGATGGACGTCCGCGCGGTCGCCGCATTCCTCGTACACCTCTCCGCATTGTTCGCGCTCGGTGAGATCCACCTGCGCGAGGTCAATGCGAAGAGTCCGTTGATCTCGACCGTGCTCGCGGCCGAGGCTGCCGGCCAGCGTCCACGCGGACTCACGACGCTGTTCGCGCTGCCCGGCGCGCTCGCTACCGTCGATCCACGCCTCGCGACCCCGCCTGGCATCGAGTCGATCCCGGCGCTTGCGGCACGCTGGCGGGTTCATCGTGCGCAGACCGCGGAGCTGCTCAGCGAGCCGGTCATCGACGCGCTCGCGCAGCGACTGCGGCGGCATCTCAGAGGCGAGCGACGCGATCCGAGCGAAGTGGTTTCGCTACCATCGGCCGCACCACCGCAGCCGCCGTCGACCTAGCTCGCGCAGGCGTTGCGCAAAAACTCGCTCGTGGCCTGGCGAGCGGCATGCATTACGTACCGGTATGAATCGAGGCAAACCGGTGACCGGCTGGCGGCGTGTCGCAAGTGCGATGTGGCGTTCCCCGGACGACCCCCAGATTTTCGGAGCGCTCGAGGTCGACGCGCGACCGGCGCAGCATTTCATCAAGCACGCGCGCGCCGCGGGGCATCACGTCACGCCGACGCATCTCGTCGGTCGGGCGCTTGCTCACGCGCTCGTCGCGGTGCCCGATCTCAACGTGCAGCTGCGGCGTGGTCGTGTCGTGCCGCGGCCGAGCGTCGACATCTTCTTCGTCACGTCGGTTGCGGGCGGTCGCGATCTGTCAGGGATCAAGATCGTGGACGTCCCGAGTCGCCCGGCGATCGAGGTCGCAAGCGAGCTGCATGATCGCGCCACCGCGATGAAAGCCGGCCGCGATCGCGACTTCGCGATGACCAAGCGCTTCATGGATCGCACGCCGCCATGGCTGCTTCGCCCCGCGCTGCGTGCCGCGACGTTCGTGACCGACCAGCTCGGCATCGACCTGCCGATGCTCGCCTTGCGCAAGTTCCCGTTCGGCAGTGCGATGGTGACGAGCGTGGGCATGTTCGGGTTGCCCAGTGGCTTTGCCCCGCTCGCCTGGATGTACGACGTGCCCGTGCTCTTGCTCGTCGGCGAGATCGCGATGAAGCCGGTCGTGGTCGATGGCCGCGTCGAGCCGATGCCGACGCTGCCGATCACCGCGACCATCGATCATCGCTATGTCGACGGCTGGCACGTCAGCAAGGCAATGGCCGCGTTCCGCGACTATCTCGCCGCTCCAGACCGGTTCGAGCCGGTGGTCGGGCTTCACGCAGCCTAAACGGCCCTGTGTCGCTTGGATCGCTGCGATTTTCGGGTAATGTGACCTTTCCGAATGGTTGCCCCGCCCACCACACCGCGCAGCTTTGCCGTCGATGTCGCGCGCGTCAGTGCAGCATTCCAGGACCTCGCGCGGCAGATGAACGCGCAGTTCCTCGACAAGCAGGAAATCATTCGCTTGATGACCATCTCGGCAATCGCCGGAGAGCACATGGTCATTGTCGGTCCGCCCGGTACTGCGAAGTCGGCGATGATCGACATGTTCGCGAAGCTGATCGACGCGCGTTACTTCGAATACTTGCTCACGCGCTTCACCGAGCCGAACGAGCTGTTCGGACCGGTCGACATCTCGGCATTCCGCGAAGGCAAGTACACGCGCCGGCTCGACAACATGCTGCCGACGGCAGAGATCGTCTTCCTCGACGAAATCTTCAAGTCGAACTCCGCGATCTTGAACTCGCTGCTCCACGTGATCAACGAGCGCAAGTTCCAGAACGGCCCCGAGGTCATCCCGGTGCCGCTGATCTCGCTCTACGCGGCGTCGAACGAGGTACCGAACGACGAGAATCTGGCGGCGATGTTCGACCGCTTCCTCGTCCGCGTCCTCTCCGACAACCTCGACAGCTATCACTTCCACGAGCTGATGAAGAAGGGCGTCTCGCTCGAGGTCCGCAAGATGACCGGCCGAGGCATGGACATGACCGGTCGCCCGGCTCCCGATCTGCGCCCCGTGACGAGCGCGCGCGAGCTGCGGTCGATCCAGCAGAACTTCGACAAGTTCATGGTGTTCCCCGAGGAGTTTCTGACCAAGTACAAGGGACTCGTCTTCCAGATCCGCAGCGAAGGCATCTCGGTCTCCGACCGCCGCGCGGTCAAGCTGCTCAAGCTGTTCGCGGCGTCGGCAGTGTTCGACGGCCGCACGCGCGTCCATGACGGCGACTTCTTCGTGCTGCGCCACATCTGGAACAACCTCGACCAGGTCGAGCTGCTCGAAGAGATCATCAATCCGGTCGTCGACGGCTACTACCGCGAGCATCCAGACGAGCGCCGCTTCATCGGTCCATCGGCGAGCCTCGACGATCTGCTCACCGAGCTCGGCCTGATTCGCGAGCTGCTCACGAGCGGCACCGAGCTCTCCGACATCCAGCTGTTCAGCCAGCTCAAGAACCTCAACGAGATCAAGGTCGCGCTCGCTGCGCTGCCAGGCGACGCTGCCGCGCGCATGATCCGCGAGGTCGATCAGTTGCTCGAGACCGTGTTCGCGTCGTCGAAATTCGGGTTGTAGGCGAGAACCGCGCCGCAGTGAATTCGACGGGTTAATCCGTCGCCGATCGCCGGCGTGCGCATCAGCAACCGATCCACTGGCTGGCCGAAAGCGGCCCTCAGATGGAACGCCAAGATGCCAAGAACGCCAAGAACGCCAAGGTAAGAAACCTTCGCCGGGAGCCATCGCCCGAGCTCGATCCGCTAGCCCATGCGGTCATCGGCGCGGCCATCGAGGTGCATCGACAACGGGCCCCGGGTTCCTCGAGCACGTCTACGAAGCGGCGATGACCATCGAGCTCACGGCGCGGCGGATCCCGTTTCAGCGGCAGGTGACGTTCCCGATCTACTACAAGGACGTCCTCGTCGCCGAGTCGCGCCTCGATCTCCTCGTCGCGGAGCAGCTTGTTGTCGAGCTGAAGGCGGTCGAAGAGCTGCGACCTATTCACACGGCGCAGGTGCTCTCGTATCTGCGGACGGGCGAGTTTCAGCTCGGGCTGTTGTTCAACTTCAACGTGTACTCGTTGCGTCAGGCGATCCAGAGGATTGTCTGGACCGGATAGATCTTCTTCTTGGCGTTCTTGGCGGCCTTGGCATCTTGGCGTTCCATCTGGGGAGCGGCGCTCATGCGCGCCAAATAGAACTAGGCACGGCATTCGGTCGCACGAGTCAGCGCAGGCCGATCGCGTGACTTACGCGGATTTCTCCGTCGGTGGGACGCGGTGCAATGGTGCTGGCTTGCAGCGTGTCCTCGGCGTGCACGCCAGCGGCGAGCAGTCCGGCGAAGCCGTCCGCGCCGTCCGCGTCGATGTAGCGGACGACGATGTCGACCGGTGCGATGTCTTTCGGGTTGATCGCGACGCCGAGGTCACCGGCCAGCACGGGCAACGTCACGTCGGTCGCATCGGGTGGCAACACGGCATCCCAGATCACGCGATGCGGGCCGGTCGGCACTGCCGCGGCGACACTGCTATCGACATCCCACGTCGCGTGCATGTTGACCGTGTCGCCGATCGAATTTGGGTCCCACGTGAGCGTCGTGGTCGACAACGTGAGCGCTGCGGTGACATCGATCGGCGGCAAGAAGTCGCTCGTGCCGAAGTTGATTGCGGTTGGCGCGCCGGCGACTTCGCGCGTCGTCACGCGCGCTGCGTTGATGCCGGCAAGCGATGCCGTGATCCGCGTGGCGTCGACGACGAGCCCAGTCCACAGCGTGGCGTGGTCGGTCGCCTGCTGCGCGCCGAACGACAGCCCATCGGACAGCGGCTCGACCATCACGAGCGGCATCACGCCGTCGAGCGTGACGGGCACGCTCGGCCCCGTCGTCTGCCACGCGGGCGCGGTGAACGTCGCGAGGCCGTTGACCATGTCGACACGCGCTGCCGCGTAGCCGTCGAGCTGGGGCGCGGGTGGATCGCTGCCGACGTCGTGAGAACCGGTGAGCAGCACGTCGAGCTTGGTATCGCTGCCCATGCTGCACGCGCCGACGTCGATCGTCGCCGGCAACTGCTGCACGCGCGTCGTCGCGCAGCCGATGTGAATGTCGAAGTAGTCGGCGGCGTTCAAGTTCGGGGCGTCGACCTGCAACGCACCGACAATCAGCGGCGGCGGTCCGCCATACCGCGGGCCGTAGATCGACAGCGTGTCGGCCTCGGCGGCTACGGTCACCACGGAGATCACCGGTGTCAGCGCGCCGATGTTGCCTGGAAAGATCACCGAGACCAGCGAATCGGCGTCGACGCTGATCGTCGCCTGACCGACCGCATCGGCCGTCGTCTGATCGATGACCGAGCCATCCGGTGCGTGGCCGATCACGGTTGCGCCGCCCTCCGGCTGGTCGCCCGCGAATGCATTGACGGTGATCGTGCGCGAGCCACCACCGTCTCCGGACGAGCGACAGGCGGTGACACCTGTGAGCAGCGCAAGCGCGACGGCGACCCTCACCCGGCTATCGTACCGCGCAAGGTATCGGCGCGCCGCGAATCCCGTCACGCTCGGATTTGGGCTAGCTTGTAGCCGTGCCGATTCCCGCCGAGCGCAGGCGCAGCTACCTGGCCCGCCAGGTCGCGACCATGGTGCTGTCGCACGTGCAGACCGATACCCCGATGGCGATTGTTCGCGCCTCGGCGTGGTCGAATTCGCTGGCGCGGATGGGCGTGCACCTGCCGCTGTTCTTGGTCCACGACATCGGCGTGATGCTGTCGCTGACACGCGGCGCCGGTGGCTACGTGCTGCGGCCGCGCGAGAGCCAGCTCGCCCGCGTGCAGCTCCCGGCGAACGTCAAGCCGCAGCTCGATCAGTACAAGCGGCTGCTCGAGAACATCGCGCAGTCCGAGGTCATCGAGCGGCTCGCCGGTTTGCGTCTGCGCGACGAGATGGTCGCCGTTCTGCTGTCGCGCATCCTCGGCGACACGTTCAACCGCTGGCGCGATCGCAGCAAGAGTGCCGGTGTCGAGGCGCTGCCGCTCGACCTCGGCATCCTCGGCGAGATCGACTTCGCCGATCACTTCCGCGATTTCGATCCACGCAGCCTGTGGGGCTTTGTCGAGCACCTGGTCGCGCAGTCGATGCACATCTATACGCAGGTCGAGCTCATCGATCTCGACACCGTGCGTCTGCTCGGCCTGTTCAAGGAAGACAGTGCGTCGGGTAGCGAGGCGCTCGGCGGCGCGATCGATCTCGTCGACTTGTTTGCCGCGCTCGGCTCGCCCGAGGCAAACGACGTCGCGAACTTCTCGCTCGACCTGTTGCCGAGCGTGCTCGAGACGCGGCGCTCGACCGGCGCACAGACGTTTGCCGTCGACGGGTACGCGTCGATCGAGCGCAAAGGCAACATCGATTCGCTCGTGCTTTCCGAGCTCGCGTACGACCGCGAGATCTTCGAGCAGAAGGTCGTCGACAACGAGCTGCTCTACTACGGCCGCGACAAGCAGCGCGAAGACGAGCGCCGCCTGCAGTACCTGTTGATCGATTGCTCCGCATCGATGCGCGGCCAGCGTCAGGTGTTCGCGCGCGGTCTCGCGCTCGCGCTGATCAAGAAGCTCACACTCGAAGGCGACGAGATCTGGGTGCGATTCTTCGACTCGCGCCTGCACGAGACCGTCAAGATCGGCCGTTCGGGGCAGGTACCCGTGCCGTATCTGCTCTCGTTCCGCAGCGAGCGCGGCCGCAACTACGGCAAGGTGTTTCGCCAGCTGCTCGTCGAGGTCACGCGCCTGCGCCGCGAGCAGAAGCGACGCGTCGTGATGTACGTGATCACGCACGGCCAGTGTCACATCGAACCCGAGCTGGTGACGACGCTCAAGCAGCAAGCGTTCCTCTACGGCATCGTGTGTTTGCCATCCTCCGATCAGCTGCCCGACTTCGTGCCGCTGCTCGATCGCTCGCAGATCGTCAGTGCCGACGCACTCACCTCGCGCGCCGAACGCCAGCGCCGTGCACTCGACATCGTCGGTGATGCGAGCGCCGCGCCGAAGGGCCCGAAGCCGACCACCACCGCGCCGAGCGCCAGCATGCGCAACATGCCGGCGGTGAAGTAATGGCACGTCGCACGTTCAACTCGATCGAGAGCACAGCGGATCAAGCCGAGGCGTTTGCCCAGCAGGGCAGGTGGGCCGACGCCGAGCGCCACTACCGCGAGCTGATCGGCCAGACCCACGTCATCAACTACGAGTACGACGACTGGCTGCGCCGGCTCGGCGACATCTACAAGAACCTCGGTCGTCAGCGCGAAGCAGCATTCGTCTACCTCTATCTGCACTACTTCGACATGGCGCGCGCCATGCTCGTCGGTGAGCAGCACGTCGGCCTTCGCGCTCGTCTCGCCGAGATCGAGAAGAAGTGGTCGGAGGCCGCGACGCTGTACCAGCAAGCGAAGCTGCCGGTGCACTCCGCTGTCTCGTTCGAGCGCGCGAAGCAGTACACCGATGCGACCGCTGCCTGGCGTCAGCTGCTCCATCATCCCGAGCTCGGTCACCGTCCGTACGAGGCGGCGCTCGTCCACTTCAACTACGGCCTCGCCGCGGTCCGCCTCGATCCGCACTCCGGTGAGGCGCGCCGCGCGCTGATCGAGAGCCAGCGCAAGCTCGAGCAAGTCGCCGATGACTTCGAGCAAGTCGGCGAGCTCGAGCGCGCATTCGACTGCTTCCAGATCCTGCTCAAGCTCGGCAAGGAATCGGCGCAGTTCGAGAACCTCGCCGAGGGCTACGTCAACTGCATCCGCGTGCTGCGCGAGGACAACCTCAAGTTCTACGTGCTGCAGTACTACGAAGACTTCATCAAGCTCGCGCTCGAGCGCGGCGAGCTACACGCAGCGGCGACGCTCTACCAGGAGGCTGCGGCCTTCGCGGCACGCGCCGGTCTGCCGTACGACCGCCATTACCAGCACAAGAGCGCGCTGACCTGGATGAAGTGCGCGGACAAGTTCGTCGAGACCGGCGTGCCGGTGCAGATGATCGAGAACGCGCTGCTCGCGGCGGCGTCGCAGCATTCGGCGGTCGGCGATTACCCGTCGGTGCGCGAATGCTTCGAACGGCTCGCAGGCCTCGAGCTCACCGATCGCGCGAAGAAGCGGTTCTCGTCGATCGCGCTGCGCTACAAAGGCCTCGCGGCGCCGCCCGTCGAGCTGCCGGGCTTGCCCGACTACCTGAAGCAGCAGCACGCCTACGCGGACATCTGGTTCGTCGATCTGCTCGAGTGGGAGATGGATGGCGATGCGTTCGCCGTCGCGGCGTCGATCGTAGGCGACCTCAAGTATCCGAACGGCATCCGTCGCCGCGCGCTCGTCGTGCTGCTCAATCTCTCCGACGCCGAGCGCCGCAACGCGCAGGGCGAGACCGAGACGCTCGTCGACGTCGCCGAGAAGCTCGGCGAGCTGCAGTCCTACGCCGCGCTGTCTCCGCTCGAGAAGCTCTACGCCTCGCAGGACGCCACGATCCGGCGCGCCGCGGTCCGCGCGCTGCGCTTCCTCTACTTCAAGCGTTCGTTCGTGATCGTACGCAAGGCGCTCGCCGATCCGAACGATCAAGTCCGCGAAGCCGCGCTGATGGCGATCGGCGGTCTCCACTTCCCGCATGCGTTCAATCCGCTCGCGCGCATCTATCGCGAGAGCACGGATCCACGCGTGCGAGCGGCGGCACTGCAATCGATCGGCAAGATCCAGACGGTCGAGGCCGGCGAGTTCCTCGTCATGGTGCTCCGCCAGGAGGGCGGCAACCTGCGCGAGGCCGCGACGCAAGCGCTCGCCCAGATGGACAACGCCGACGTGCTGCCGATCCTGCGCCAGCACCACGAGATCGAAACGAACCCGCAAGTCCGCGACACCATCGGCGAGCTGCTTCGCAGGCACTAGCTCCGAAATCCTCGCGCTCAGCGCGGCGCGGAAGTCGTGTCATGCTCGGCGGCGATGGGGCATTACACGAGTGCGGTGGACCTGCCGCGCCCGCGCGTCGACCTCGAGCTAGGGCGTCGCCGCCATCGCCGCATCACCGGCCCGTCCGGACTGCTCCTGTTCGTGTGCTTGTTCTTGCCCGCGGTGAAGAGCTGCGGCGAGCCGGTCTATCCGCTCGCGATGCCGATGTTCTGGCATCCGTACATCTACGGCCTCGTGCTCGCGCTCGCGACGGTGCGGGGCACCGTGCGTCACGTCCACTACACCGTCATTGCATTACGCATCCTCGCCTGGCTCACCGTCGTGGGAGCCGCACTGCTCGGCTTGTTCGCCGCTGGCGTCGCGCTCGTCGAGCTGTTCGTCGGCGCGCTCTTGCTCGCGGCGGTTGGCCGGCGCGGCACGTCGGAGCGACGAGTTGCCGTGACGACCGTCCTGGTCGGCGCGCTGTCGCTCTTGTGGTTCGGCCTCTGGGGCATCACGCCCGACGCGATGCTCGGTGTGTATTTGTCAGTGGGCGCCAGCGCCGGCCTGCTCGTCGGTGGCCTGGTGTGGCTTGTCGAGACGAGCTGAGTGCTAGTATCGGGCGCATGGGTGGAGCCTTGTTTCGTTCTGCATTTACCCTTGCGGTAGTCGCCGCATTCGCCGGTTGTGATTCGCGCGCCAAGGCGTCCGATCCGCAAGGCGGTCGCGCCGAGAGCAAGTCGAAAGAGTACGAGAGCTGCGGTGCGAGCATGCACTGCCAGGACGACCTGCGCTGCTTCGACAACGTGTGTCGCCGCACCGCGCGCTCGGCCGTGGGTGACTACTTCGCCGCGCTCGGTACGCAGCTGCGTGCGAAGGGTGAGCTGAACGCCGCTGTCGACGCGTTCAACCGCGCACTCGGCCACTACGACAGCGAGAAAATCGCGCTGCCGCCCGATGTCGACTGCGCGTACGGTTCTGCGCTTGCGGCCGCGCGCCAGAAGAAAGAGACCGCCGAGCTGGCCGCGCGGGTGTTGCACCGCTGCGTGCTCGCCGTGCCGTCGGGTAGCTCGCTACGCGAGCGCGCGCTGGTCGACCTCGCGCTCTTGAACGAGTCCGGTCTCGATCCGCTTGCACTCGGCCGCACCCAGCTTGCCGACGTCTATCTGACCCGCGCGCCGCAAGCGCCGTCGAGCGACAAGCTCCAGGTGTCGGTCACGGCATCGCCGCCCGTCGACAAGAAGACCTATCAACTGATCCCCGACGCACTCGGCGGCCCGGACATCAAGGCAGCGCTCGTCGCGTGCTGGGAGAGCTACAACCAGGCGACGCACAAGGACGCGCTGTCCTCGACGATCAGCATCAAGATCTCGTACCAGGCGTCGGAGTACGAGGACGAGCCCGGCAAGTTCACCACGAAGATCGACCCGGCGGTCGCGATGCCGGCTGGCCCGGAAGCAAGCGCGGATCAATGCGTACGCGCCGCGGTGGAACCGGCGATAAAGAACATCACTGGTCTGCGCGACGCGTTTGCCACGAAGCTGACGATTACGATCAAGTGATCGTCACCGACGATCGGGTGATCGTCACCACCAGCATCTGCGGCGACCGACGTAGTAGGTGAGCACGCCAGTTGCGACGACGCCGACGATGATCGACGACGTCAGCACAGGGCGGTCCTTCGCCCTGAGATAGGTGAAATACACCTTGTCGTTGCCGGCCTTGGCGAGCCGCACTGCGCCGTCCTTGCCACGCAGCGCGTATTCGCGCGCTGTCTGTTTGCTGCGGTCGAAGGCGTCGGCAGCCATCAGCTTGCCCTTCTCGACAGCGACACGTGCGCGAGCTTTGACGTCGACCTTCTCCTGGACGACGTGCTTGAGCTCGGACAGGTTCGCTTCGAGATCCTCGCGTGCACGGTACATCTCTCGTTCGATTACTTCGCGGTTACGCATGGAGACCCTCCTCGGTCAACGCGGACTTGACGCCCTTGAGCGTTCGTTGCGCCTCGTAGCCCAGCACCTTGGTGTCGGGCCGAACGTCCTTGCTGAGTCGCTTCGCGAAGCTCGCTGCCACCGCACCACCAATCACGAGGTAGACGGCGGCCATGAGCAACAGGCGCAGCGCGAGCGAATGAATCACCGGTGCGAGCGCGGCGACTGCGGCGGCGCACAGCATGCCGAGGCCGATCAACGCGACGATGCCGCCAAGGATGATGATCGATGCTTCGAACGCGGTGGTCTTCGCGGTGTGGTTGAACTCGCCTTTGACGAGCTCGACCTCGTCTCTTGCGATCACTTTCAGGTCGTCGGTGATGCGATGGAGCAGGTCACTGACGCGACCGTTCCCGCTTTCGCCGGCGATGGATTGGGTTTTGTCCATACTTGATCTCCTACGTCACTGCCTTCGTGGTTTTCCCGACGAGAAACTGCGCCCAGCGCGAAGTCGGCGGCGGGTTCTCTTTCGTGACCTGGCGCCACATTCGTACGAGTGCGCGCACCGCCAAGCGTGCGGCGGCGGTCGAAACGGCTGTCACCAATGCGGTCCAAGCCAGCTTCTTCATACGCAATGTTTCGTGCAGTCGACGTGCCGGTACTGCTGCGAGAAATCCCTTTGGCACCGTGCGTTCGCTGTAGTACCTAGCTGGGGTGGAAAAGCCCGACCTGCGTGCGATGACGCTTGCCGACGCGGAAGCCTTCGCCGTCGAGCAGGGCTGGCGACGGTTTCGGGGCGAACAGGTCTGGCGCTGGGTCCACGAAAAAGGCGCGCGCAGCTTCGACGAGATGTCCAACCTGCCGGTTGACGTGCGCGCCGAGCTCGCAGAGCGTGCACAGATCGGCACGCTCACGATCGCCGAGGTCCAGACCTCACAGGACGGCACGCGCAAGCTGCGGCTGCTCACCCGCGACGGTCAGTCGATCGAGAGCGTGATCATCCCCAACGGCGACAAGACCACGCAGTGCATTTCGTCGCAGGTCGGCTGCGCGGTCGACTGCCAGTTCTGTGCGACCGCCAAGCTCGGCCTCAAGCGCAATCTCGACGCCGGTGAAATTGTCGACCAGGTCTATCTCGGGCGCCGGCTACTTGCCGAAGTCGACCCCGGCCGCCGGCTCACGAATCTCGTCTACATGGGCATGGGCGAGCCGCTCCACAACTACGACAACATGGTCAAGTCGCTGCGCATCCTCACGCACGACAAGGGCGCCGGGCTCTCGCAGCGCCGCATCACGGTTTCGACCGCTGGCCTGGTGCCGAAGCTCGAGAAGCTCGGTGCCGAGGACGTTCGCCCGAACCTCGCGGTCTCGCTCAACGCGCCGAACGACGAGATTCGCGACGAGATCATGCCGATCAATCGCAAGTGGAACATCGGCAAGCTGCTCGGCGCTCTGCGCGAGTATCCGCTCGAGCAGCGCCGCCGCATCACGTTCGAGTACGTGCTGCTCGCGGGCGTGAACGACTCGTTGCGCGACGCCGCTCAGCTCTCGAAGCTGCTGCGCGACCTCAAGTGCAAGGTCAACATCATTCCGTGGAACCCGCATCCCGAAGCGCCGTATCAGCGGCCGTCGCCGGCGGTGATCGACGCGTTCCAGAACGAGTGCAAGCGGCTCGGCCTCTTGACGTACCTCCGCATGCCGCGCGGTGATGACATCGACGCCGCGTGCGGCCAGCTCGCGAACCGCAGCAACGGCGAGGCGATCGTGCCACTGCGGATCCGCAAGTCCCCGCCACCTCCGCCTCCGGTAGAGTAGTCGGCGGTGAGCGACGAGAGGACGAAAGCGGGCTTCTGGCACGGCGTGTTCGCCGGGTTCTGCGGCTTCATCATGGTCGTGCAGCTCGCGATTGCGAGCCAGCTCTCCGATGTTGCCTCGATGTACCGCGACTTCGGTGACGTGAAGTTGCCGGTGCTGACGCGGCTCACGATCCATCCGGCCTGGACGTGGGGCACGTCGTTGCTCGGCATCGGCGCAGTCGCTGCGCTCGTCGTCAAGCGGCCGCGCTCGATCGCGCTGTATGTCGCCACCGCCGTCGTGCTGCTCGCCGTCGCGATCGCGACGTACTGGTACCCGCGCGCGCCGATCTACGCGCTCGCCGGGAACATCTCCGCCGACTGAGTCGTACAATCGCCTTGGATGACGTCGGGGGCGCAGCCATCGCGAAAGCTGCTGATCGCGGCGGGCGCGTTGACGCAGGTGATCGGTACGGCGTGCCTCGTGCTCGCGCTGGCCTCGCTACCGGTCGCCCACGACCTGCGTACTGGCATGGGCGGCGTGTTCGCATCGATCGTCGCGGCGCTCGCGGCGATCGTATGCGGCACGCTCGTCTGGCGGGGCCGGCTCGTCCCGCTCGCGCTCGCAGCGGGCCTCGATGTCGGTTTCGGCATCGGCCTGCCGCGCGGCGGCTCGGCGATCGGCGCGATCGTGCGCATGCTGCCCGCCGAAGACGTCTCCACGGCCGAGACGCTGATCGTCGTCGCTGCGATCATCATGTTCGCCGCCGCCGCGCTCTGCATCATCGCGGTGCCGAGCGCACTCAAGCTCCGTCAGTGGGCCCGCGCCGAGCTCGCCAAAGACGATCCGACGGCGTCGCGCGAGTTTCCGCTCGGCACCGATCCAGCCGCGCAGCCGCTCGACGAGGTCGCGCCGACGAAGGAGCGGCCGCGCCTCGAGCGTCCGAGCGCAGGCAACACGCTGCGCGGGTTCGGAACCGTCAAGCTCATGCCGACACAGGTGATCCGTGTCGATGGGCCCGGGCGCGGCAAGCCGATCGTGATCGTCGGCGTGTCGGTGACGCTGATCGCGATCGGCATCATCGTGATCACCGCCGCGACGGGTGGCTCGGACACGTCCGTCAGCGCCGCTCCGGGCAGTGGCTCGGCGGTCGCCGTTGCAGATGCTCGCGTCGGTTCGGCGTCGTCGACAACCGCACTCGTCGAGGATGCAGCTGTCGCCGATGCGGCACCGCTCGGCGAGTCGATCGACGAATTCGTCGTGCGCTTCCATGCCGCACTCGCCAAGGCGACGGCCGCCGACCTGGCGCTGCTGTTCGATGCCAACGCATTCGCGTTCGGTGTCGAAGCGCACGATCTTGCAGAAGGCC
>DASUFX010000842.1:0-4906 GCA_036274355.1 Kofleriaceae bacterium
AAGACGCCTGCCGGCAAGACGCGCGTGGCGGTCATCTACCTCAACACGCTGCACGCACCGGAGGACAAGGAGTTCATCGTCGCGACCATCGCGGATCGGCTGTACAGCTGGATGCTGCGCAATCCGAATCCCGAGCTGCAGGCGCTGTTCTACATCGACGAGGTTGCGCCGTTCATCCCGCCCGTCGAGAAGCCGGCGTGCAAAGAGGACCTGGAGCTGCTGTTCAAGCAAGCGCGCAAGTTCGGGATTGGCTGTTTGATCGCGACCCAGAATCCCGGCGACGTCGACTACAAGGCGCTGTCGCAGTTCGGCACGTGGGCGATCGGCCGGCTCGCGACCCGTCAGGATCTCAAGAAGGTCGAGCCCGCGTTGCGCTCGCTCGCCGGTGCCGACACCGACGCCGTAGTCGAGGCGCTGCCCGGGTTGAAGCCGGGTGAGCTCGTGGTGCTGTCACCCGATCACTTCGATGCACCGTGTTCGCTCGCGACTCGCCGGCTCGTCACCGCACATCAAACGCTCGACGAGGCGATGGTCGAGCGTCTCGCGCAGGCGCGCTGGCGCGAGCGATTCGGAGTGGCGCCGCCGCCGAAGCAAACGTCGATCGCGCACGATGCGACGTTGCCCGCATGGGCCGCACCCGTCGAGCGCGAGCCGGCTGCGACGTCGACGAAGCGTCCGCGCGCGGCGCCGGCGAAGGCCGCGCGTGAGGCCCGCGCCGCAGCGGCGACTCCGACAGCCCCGACGCCGTCGACAGCCGCCGACTCGCAAGTGACGTTCGATCGCGTTGCCGCGATCCTCGGCGCCAAGCTGGCGATGACGGTCGACGAGGTCGCACGCAAGGCCGGTCTGTCGCTGCCGAAGACGCGCGACGCGCTCAAGGCTCTCGTCGCGCACGATCGCGCCGGCACGTTCCGCGACGGCCGCACGATCAAATACTGGTCGCGTGCGACGGGCGCGCGGCCGGATCTCGGCATGAAGGCGCGGATCACCGCGGTACAGCCGGCGATCGATCGCAACGGCGCCGAAGCGATCGCGCAGACGCTGCTGCGTTCGAAGCTGCTCGGCCTCATCGGCGAGAACGAGGCATTCGAGCAAGCGCAGCTCGAGTATCGCCTCGTGTACCGCGTGATGTTCGAAGAGCGCGTCAAGAAGCCGCTGCTCGCGCGGATGGTTGGTTCGAGTCACGAGCAGCGTCTGGGCAGTGTGTACCTGCACGCGCGCGACCTGTCGGTGCTCGAGTATTCAAGCGATGCTGGCTTGCGGTTCGCGGCCGACCTTCCGGCGCACGCGAGCGACGTCGAGGACCTCGACGGCATCGCGCGCTTCGATGAAGTCCGCCCGGCCGACATCCGCTTCGACGAGGATGAATGGCGCGGGCGCCGCGAGGCGGCCGAAGCAAAGCAGCACGTGCGTCGGCTGTTCGGTGCGCGACCTGGTGTGGTCGAGCCGGTTATGGTCCCGCTGTGGAAGCTGATCCTCCGCCGCGGCGCTGGCGAATCATTCCGCGTCGTGATGATCGACGCGCTAGCCGGTCGCATCGTCGACTGGCCGTAGCTGATCAGCGGGAAGATCGTTTGGCGTCGGTCAGCGCGGCGCCGTGATCACGGCCGCGTTGCGGCGGTAGTACGCCCACAGCGTGCCGTAGCGCCGACACACCGAACAGTTGCACTGCGTGACCGTGCGCGGCTTGCGCGCCGCTGCGAGGTGAACGGCACCGCAGAGGCAGCTGCCCTCGATGGCTGGATTCGTCCGCGGATCACGCATGCCGCGGATGTTAGCCGCGGCGTCGCGCTTCTTCGATCGTGGCGCGCAAGAACGCGTTGCGATCGATCTGGATCTCGATTCGCTCGTACGGCGCCGAGAACCTGACGAACTCGTGCGTGCCGACATCGTCGACGCGCGCGAAGGTAAGGGTGGCCGCAACGTCGTCGGCCGGTTGGCGTGCGAACGGGAAGGTGCTCGCGATGTCATCGACGGGCGCGGCCTCGACCGGCATTGGCTCGACCGGCGCGGGGTCGTTCACATCGCACTCCATCTCGATCTCGAGCGCTTCGACATCGTGGACCACCTCGATGCCGTCACCGAGATCACATGGATCGAGCTGGGTCATCACCAGCTCGGCGAGGCGGGTTGCCAGAGTAGGGCGGGCGGTGGCGTTCATCCTGCAGGGAGGAGCCGCGGCGGGTGTGCTGGTCGCACGAAATCCGACAGCCACAAAAAACCGACCGCCGTGCGCGGGCCGTGGTGTATGCCTTCGCCACGAGGACCGTCCTATGAGCGAAAACTCTGAATCATCACCGGTAGAACCGCTGAAGCCTGCGGCCCCGGGCCGGCGCGAGCCGCTCGAGCTCGCGGCACGCGTCATGTCGATCGTCATGCTCGGCTGGCTGGCGGCGATGGCCGGGTTCGCCTGGATGGCGTACGACGACGGCTACACGAGCCTCGTGTTGCCGATCTGGAACTCGGTGTTCGTGCTCGGCATGGTTCCGATCGTTCAGGGCGTGTTCAAGCGCCGGCTGTGGGGCCAGCGCTGGGTTGCTGGCGTCTCGATCTTCACCGGCATCAGCAACGCGTGGCAGGCGTCGCGCATGGACTCGACGCTGCTCTGGTTCGGCGCGCTGCTGTTGTTCGCGGTCGCAATGGTCGTCCGGCGCGCGCGGCCGTTGTTCAACGACTCCGACGGCAATCGCGGCAGGATCCAGCAGCTCGTCGCGACGATCGTGACGGTCGGCTCGGTCGTCATCAGCTTGCTGGTGCTGCAGGGCAGTGGCTCGGAGCGGGGCCGCGCTAGCTTCGCGCGTGAGGTGCAAGCGAGCTACGACGCGGGCGCACCGGGCCGCGTTCACGTGCAGGTGATCGACCGCGGCCTCGTGATCGAGAGCATAGACGACACGAACGAACAGATCGACGCTGCGGCGGACTCGCTACAGACTCAGCTGAGCAGCGTCGGCCCGCGCGCCAAGGCGTGGGCAGTCGGCTTCGAGCACATCGTGATCACGAACGGCAGCTACACGCGAACGCTAACGCCGAGGAGTCGGTAGTGAGCATCGACGTCAAAGGCAGCTGCCATTGCGGACGCGTGTCGCTCGAGGTCGCGAGTGCACCAACGCAGGTCACCTCGTGCAACTGCTCGATCTGCCGGCGGCTCGGCACGCTGTGGGCGTATTACGCGCCCGCCGACGTTCGCGTCACCGGACAGACTGCGACGTATCGCCGTGGCGACAAGACCATCGACTTCCACCACTGCCCGAGCTGCGGTTGCACGACGCACTGGTCTCCGGTTGAGGGCCGCGATTTGAACCGGATGGGGATCAACGCGCGACTGCTAGCGCCGGAGGTGTTCGGCGCCGCGCGGGTGCGCCGGCTCGACGGTGCATCGGACGAGTGGAAGTACCTCGACGATTGAGCCGATTTACTTCGCGGGCGGCGGCACGCCCTTGTCGCTCGCTGCACCGCTCGGCTCGTCCCTCGCGATCGAGGGCCACTCGTCATCGTCATCGTCGACCACCTGCGCGGGCGGTGGCGGTTGGGGCGGTTTGCTCTCACCCATCGCGAAGGATTGCGGTGCAGTTGGCTCTTTCGTACGCGGTGGAAGCGTCGCCGCGACGATCGGTGGTGGCGATGTCCGGCTGGTGGTGCGCTCCGGCATCGGTACCATCGGCGCAGACTTGACCTCGACGGACTTGGCGTCGACCGGCTTGACCTCGACGGGCTTGACGTCGACGGGCTTCGCCTCGACGGGCTTCGCCACGATCGGAGCTTTCAGTTCAGGCTCGCCTTGCAGCTGCAACGGCGAAAACACCGTACGCGCGTGCGCGGGCAGGACCTCGAACTTGCGCACGAGGTCGGCGATCGGAACGAAGATCTCCTCGCGTCGGTTACCGGCGATCAACCGGCGCAATACGAGCTCGCCATCACTGCGCGAGTGCTTGTTGATCTGCTGTACGGTGGGGCCAATGGCAGCTGTCAATCGCTCGGCGAGCACGCGCGGGTTGGCCTGATCGGCCATCGGCTTGCCGTCGATCTCGATCGAGACGAGATTGCCGCGAGCGTCGGCGAGTGATCGGGTCGCGGCTTCGAGCTTTTCGACGAGCGAACGCAATCCGGCGCGGTCGCGCTCTTCGATCGAGACTTCCTTTGCCGGACTGCCGCCCGTGGATTCGATCGACATGTCACCGGTCGGCGCCGCCCTGATGATCAATTCTCCGCCGTTGCCTTCGGCTCGCAACTGGATGCAAACAATCGCTCCGACGGTGACGCTGACCACCTGGTACCGACCGAGCTTGTGCGCGACGAGCTTGTCGGATTTCTTCAGCCAGCCGCCGGCCTCGCGGCCATGGACCTCGACGCCTTCTGCGACACGGTCGACTCGCAGATCCGCGGTGAACAACGAGGTCGGCGGAATCTCGAGGGCGAGCACCGCTTCGACGGCAAAGCTCGTGCGTTGGCGCATCGTCGCTTTCATGCCGGTCCCCGACCGCACGACCTCGAGCTCTTTGACGGCACCCGGAAGATCATGCGTACGGAGCAGCTTCTCGAGCGCTTCTTTCGCGCGCGTGTTGATGCCCTGGCTGTTCTTGGCGAGCTCGTCGCGTTCGGCAGCGAGCTTGGCCTTCGTCTCGGCCGATTCCGATTCGACCGCGGCGCGGATCGCCCTCGCGATGGTGGCGGCGCAGCGACCGGCCGGGCTCCCGGCCTGCTGGTCCGCGACGGGACCAACGAACTCGGCGGCACGTTTGCCGAACTCGGCGACGGCGGTTAGCTGCGACTCTATTTCGCGCTCGCGCGTCCGTTTTTTCTCGTCGACCGCGGCCAGCGCGACGTCGCATTCGACCATCACGACTGCGCAATCGATGACCTCTTGCAGAAACGCGAGGTAGTCGAAGTCCAGATTGGACTCCGTCGA
>DASUFX010000843.1:0-4149 GCA_036274355.1 Kofleriaceae bacterium
GGACCTGTTCAGCGGGGACGCCGAGCTCGGCCGGCGTCGGGCGATGAAACGTTCCTGCAAGCTCGACGGTCGCCGTATAGACGACGGCCGCGTAGATACCGCGGCTGCGTTGCTCGGGTGCGAGCACCGTCTTGGCGTGAAGCTCGTCGGGGAACACGTGCGCGACACCTTTCTCGAGCGGAACGACGACGACCGGTCCAATGATCGTCTGTTGCTTTCCCCAGTCGCGCTCGATCTCGGCGACGACGCCGTCGCGAAGCGTCGCGCGCTCCTCGACGACGGGCACGAGCAACGCGAGTGGAATCAAGAGCGCGCCCGCGAGCACGATGATGCCGCCGAGCTTCACGAGCCTGCGATGACGCGCCAGCCGGCGACGAAGCGCTGGTTGGACTTCGGACGTGATCGAGGGCGTTGACGGCTCGCTCATCTGCGGGCAACGCACGACGCTGCGAAGCTATTCACTTGGGCTGTCGGTGCCGAGCGCGCGTTGTCGAACAGTCACATCGAGGACAATTTGACGTTTTCCGTCCGCACTAACCTTCCAGCGTCGAGCAGGTCAGGTGACCGAATCGCGAGTGCTCGAGGCTGAACGACGCCTATGCACGAGGCCGATGTGCGTCATCAGGATCGCGACCGCGGCAGGCGTGACGCCGCTGATCCGCGATGCCTGGCCGACGGAGCGCGGGCGAATCGCCTCGAGCTTCTCGACGACCTCGTTCGACAGGCCCGGGATGTCTTTGTAGACGATGCCCTCGGGCACCTTCACGTTGTCGGCCTTCGCGAGCTTCGCGGCATCGGCTTCCTGGCGGCGCAGATAACCGTCGTAGCAGAGCTCGATCTCGACGCGCTCGAGCGCGGCCTCGCTACCGGTCCACGCGGAGATGCCGCCGGCGGCTGCGATCTCTTCGACCGCGCGCCAGTCGAGCTCGGGCCGCTTGCACAGCTCGGCGAGCGACGCGCGGCGATTGACGATCGGTGAGCTGCCGAACTTCGCGAGCGCGACGTTGACCGCATCGGTGCCGAGCACGCTGGCGTCACGCGCGCGCGTGTGGGCGGCTTCGATCTCGGCGCGCCATGCTTCGAATACGAGCCAGCGCTCGTCGTCGACGAGGCCGAGCTTGCGGCCGATCGGCATCAGGCGATCGACCGCGTTGTCTTCGCGCAGCAGCAGGCGGAACTCCGCGCGCGAGGTCAGCATGCGGTACGGCTCCTTCGTGCCGCGCGTGGTGAGATCGTCGACGAGCACGCCCATGTACGCCTGGTCGCGGCGCAGGATCAGCGGCTCCTTGTCGGGGCCGAAGCCGAGCGCGATCGCCGCGTTTGCGCCGGCGAGGAAGCCCTGGATCGCGGCCTCCTCGTAGCCACTCGTGCCGTTGATCTGGCCTGCGAAGTAAAGGCCGCCCACGCGACGCGTCTCGAGTGTCGGCCAGACTTCGCGCGGATCGATGAAGTCGTACTCGACCGCGTAACCGGGGCGCGTCATCTCGGCGCGCTCGAGGCCGGGGATCGTGCGGATGAATGCGAGCTGGATGTCGAACGGCAGCGACGTCGAGATGCCGTTTGGATAGACCTCACCGGTGTCGAGGCCCTCGGGCTCGAGATAGATCTGGTGACGATCCTTGTCAGCGAAGCGGACGATCTTGTCTTCGATCGACGGGCAGTAGCGCGGACCGGTGCCCGCAATCTCCTTGCGATAGAGCGGCGAGCGCGGCAGGCCGTCGCGAATGATCGCGTGCGTCTTGTCGTTCGTGTACGTGATCCAGCACGCGATCTGGCGGAGCGGCGGCGCCTTGACGCCGGCCCAGCGGAACATCGGTGTCGGGTCGTCGCCTGGCTGCAGCTCGAGGCCTTGCACGTCGAGCGTCTTGCGATCGAGACGGCACGGCGTGCCGGTCTTGAGCCGCGCGAGCGGAAAGCCGAGCTCGGCGAGCGAGTGCGAGAGACCGACGGCGGGCGCCTCGCCTGCCCGGCCACCTGCTGCGCGCGCTTCGCCGACGAAGATCGCGCCGCGGAGGAATGTGCCCGTGGTGAGGATAACGGCGCGCGCGCGATAGGTGACGCCCATCGTCGTGGCGACGCCGACCATGCGGCCGTCTTCGACGAGGAGCTTCGCGACTTCGCCCTGGCGCAGGGAGAGGCGTTCCTGCTGCTCGAGGCGGAACTTCATCTCGTCGCGATAGCGGCGCTTGTCGGCCTGCGCGCGCGTCGAGCGCACGGCCGGGCCCTTGGAGGCGTTGAGCCGGCGGAACTGGATGCCGGTCTGATCGATCACGCTCGCCATCTCGCCACCGAGCGCGTCAAGCTCCTTGACGAGGTGGCCCTTCGCAACGCCGCCGATCGCCGGATTGCACGACATCTGCGCGACCATCTCGAGGCTGCCCGTCATCACGAGCACGCGCGCGCCCATGCGTGCAGCCGCGAGCGATGCCTCGCAACCGGCATGGCCGGCACCGACGACGATCACGTCGTAGCTATCGGGGTACTCGAACGACACGGCCCGCATACCTACCATGGTCGGCGCCGGCGGCAGCGACGAGGTTGCAACCCTGCTCACATCTTCGGGTTGTCTTCGTCGTGCTCTTCTGTTTGCTTCTTCGCGCAGTCCTCGCCGTGCGGGCGATCGGGCACGAACTTGTAGATCTTGAGCTTCGCGGTCACGAGCAGCTCGTTGGGGTACTGCTGGTCCGGCGAGCGGCCGGTGTCCCAGGTCAGGCCCTTCACGATCGTCGAGCCGCAGTGATCGTGCTTGGGATCCTTGAGCTCGGCCTTCTTGGTGTCGAGCTCCTCGAACGAGCACGCGCCCGGGTTGCCGCAGCCGAATACGAGCGTGTCGTAATAGCTCTTGGTCTTCGTGCCGAGCTCGCGAATCGACCACGTCGCCGAGACGCCATGCTCCTTCGACGCCCGCATCGCGACGGCCGTCTCGCCCGGCGCGGCCAGGTCCATGTACCAGCAAGCCTCGACCCGCTCGGCGTCCTTGTACATCCGATTGTCGCCGACCTGGAGCCACAGCTCGTTGGGCGAGTTGAGGCGGACCTCGAAGCGCTTCTTGTCGTCCTCCGGGACGCCCGCGCCGCCATCGGCCGGGCCCGACGCGCACTTGCAGGTGTCTCCGGAGCACAGCGGGCCTGCGTACACGCCCTCTGTCACCTTGGCCGGGGGCGCGCCGATCTCGATCTGGTGGGCACCTCCCGAGCAGCCGGCGAGCAGGCAAAGCCAGAAAAATCGCATGCCTCGTTATAAGGCAAGCAACCCACCGAAGTCGCACGGAGTGCCGAGCAACCCTTGTCTGGGGGGATGGGTCAGAGTACAGAGGGTCAACCCCTGATGCTCCTTAGGCTCCTTGTCGTTGCGGCTCTGGTTTCGGGTGCCGCCTGCGGTGCGAAGACCGGCAGCGGGTCCGTCGACTATTCGGTCTCGGCCCAAAAGAACTACGAAAAGGGTCTCAAGGAGCTCGAGAACAAGGACTGGGTCGCCGCCTCGAAGTACTTCGGCTTTATCAAGAGCCGGTTCCCGTACTCGAAGTACGCGGTGCTCGCCGAGCTCCGGCTCGCCGATGCCGAGTTCGGCGCCGAGCAGTACCTCGAGTCGATCGACAGCTACCGCCTGTTCATCAAGTTCCACCCGACGCACGAGATGGTCGCGAACGGCTACGCGTCGTTCCGCATCGGCGAGGCGTACTTCAAGCAGCTTCCCGGCGACTTCTGGATGTTCCCGCCGTCGTACGAGAAGGACATGTCGTCGACGGAGGACGCGGCCACCGAGCTGAAGAGCTTCCTCGACAAGTACCCCGACTCGCCGTATCGCGAGAAGGCGACCGACATCCTGAAGAAGACCGGCAAGCGCCTCGCCGATCACGAGTGGTACGTCGCGCGTTACTACTGGGATCGCGGCAAGCCGATGGGCACCGTGCTGCGGCTGCGCCGCTTGCTCGAGCAGTACCGCGGCGTCGGCTACGACGAAGAAGCGCTGTGGCTGCTCGGCCGCGCGTACGTCGCCGTCGACATGCCGGATCGCGCGCGCCAATCGTGGACCGAGCTCGTCGACAAGTATCCGCGCAGCGAGCGCGCCGGTGATGCGCGCGAGGCGCTGGCGACCCTGTCGCCGAAGCGATAGCCGGCAATTAGCCATGCGCGAGCCGCCTGCGAT
>DASUFX010000844.1:0-14882 GCA_036274355.1 Kofleriaceae bacterium
GATCGAGGAGGTGCCGCGCACTCATGGGCCGGCGATCTTCTCTCGCAGCCATGCCTCGGCGGCGCGTTTCACATCCGGTGCCGCCGCGCCGACGTCGATCGCGACTGCATCGCCGGTGATCTTCTGCAACGCACGCTGGGCGTAGAACCGAACGAGCGGGTACTCGTGCCACAGCATCGGCACGAGCACCTCGACCGCGCTGCGATCCTGCGTTCCGCCGAGCACGCCGATCGCCGCGGCTTGTTCGTGCGGCTTGCCGCGTTCAAGCGTTGCGCGTAGCGCGTTGACCGCGAGGTCGTCACCGTAGAGTTTCTTGAGCGCGTCGCGATCGTAGTGCTTGCCCCACCACTGCTCCATCGTCGTCACGATCTTGTCGACGCTGTAGTCGGCATGGCAGAGCGCGCACTCGAGCGGCCGATCGGCGATCACACGCCGCGTCTCGGTCGGTGAGCCGATGCGGTGATAGCGAACGAGCGCGTAGTCGAGGCCCATGTTCTTCTTCGCCATGTGGCAGGCGACGCACGACGTGCCGGCCGAACCCTGGGCGTGGTGCGTGTGGATCTCGATCGCCTTGTCGCTCGCCATTTGCTTGTGGCAGCCGGTGCACAGCGTATTGCCCGCGGGCGTCGCCATCGCGGCGAGCTTCGCGGGCGTGTCCTCGGTGTGCGGATCGTGGCAATGCGTGCATGCCATCTCCGTCGAGCAGCCGCCGAGCTGGAAGTCGCGACCTTCGCCCGAGTTCGTCGAGCTGCCGCCCGGGTGCTGGCCCCTGCGTTCGCCGCCTTCCCACGTCCACGGGTACTGCGTGAACAGCACGGTGTGGCACTTCGCGCAGATGCGATTGATCCATTGCGAGCGCGTGCCGGTCTGGCCCTTCGGCGGCGACACGCCAACGAGCGCACTGCGTGGCTCGAATGTCGGCGTCACCGACGGGTCTGCGGCGTGCTCGCGCGCACCGTTGTGGCAGGCCTCGCAGCCGACGCCGAGCTCGACGAGATGATCGCCGCGCAGGTACCTGCGCATCGCGTTCGCAGCGGCCGGCAACATCGCGCGGAGCCCCTGCTCTTCCGGCTCCTCACCGCCGACGACTGCGATCTCTTTCGACAGCTCGTGCGCGAGTCCGACCTCGTCACGCGTCTGCGCTGGCCACGTGCGCGAGCGCGGCAGCTCGCGATCGGAGAGCTTTCCCTGATAGCCCGGCAGACCTGGCCCGTAGAGCTCGTCGTAGAGCATCGTCACGTACGGCAGCGTGTTGTGACAGGGAATGCACTCGCGCGACCACACGCCGCGGAACGACATCCGCGGCCGCTCCTGCACCATCACGGAGTAGCCCTTGTAGCGCCACGACTTCGTCGCGAACACGTAGGTCGCTGGCAGCACGTGCTCGAGCCGATCGCCGCCGTCTTCGAGGCCGATGAAGTCCTCGCGATAGCGACCGCCGATGACCTTCGTGATCCGGAAGCGGTGCGAGCCATTCGCGTCGTCGACGCGCATGTACCGCGTCTGGCCCTCGGTGAGCATCGTCGCGGTGTCGGTGCCGACCTTGAGCTGGGTCCCGGTGAATGGCGCGCGAATCGTCGCGGTCGCCGCGTCGCGCGTCATGTTGCGCATCGGCGATGCTGCCCACGCTTCGTAGATGTCGTGGTGACAGTCAGAACATGCCTTCGAGCCGGCGTAATCGCCGCGCAGCATGTTGCTCGCGATCACGTCACCGCTAGGCGTCACGCGTGCCGGCGACGCGGGCCGGCCGCAAGCTGCCAAGACAAGGGCGAGCGCGAGCCACCTCACCCTGTGGATGTATCACGCAGTACGCCGGATGCGCTTGTGCTCGAGCAGTCCCTCAGCGCCGAGCGCCGCCTGAACCGACGGACGCGGCAAAATGCGCTGATAGTACTCGTCGAGGTTTGGATACAGCTGGAGGTCGATCTCGAACCGATCCGCCCAGCGCAGCACCGCGAACAGGTAGCAATCGGCGACGGTGAACGTCTCGCCCATCAAGAACGCATGGTCGGTCAACACCTCCGCGATGTAGAGGAAGCGCGTGCTGACCCTGCTGCGCAAACGCTCCTGCGTAAGCGCCGGCGTATCGGGATGCCACAGCGGACTCATTTGCTTGTGGACCTCGCCGCCGACGAACGACAGCCATTCCTGCAAGCGGTAACGCGCAAACGTCCCGTTCGGAGGCGCGAGTCCGCGTTCGGGAACGAGGTCAGCGATGTATTGCAGCACCGCCGCGTTCTCGGTCAGCACCATGCTGTCAGGCCCGTCGAGCTGTAACGCTGGCACCTGACCCTTTGGATTGATCGCGCAGTAGTCCGCGCCGCTTGCGCAGCGACGGGATCGGAGATCCACGCGTTCGAGCTCGAACGTACGATCCGCCTCGCGCAAAGCGATGTGCGGCGCGAGCGAGCAAGCACCTGGAGAATAGAACAACTTCATACGGCCTCTGCTCTGTAGCGGAGCATCGGCTGTGCCACGCACATCGGACGCTGCTCGATCCACGGACGCAAGGGCACATGCGTTGCAGCGCCCTGGCGAATGCAAATTGCTCTGAGTCGGCACGAAGAGCGACTACGTATGACGGCCTGGATCGTCATCGTCAGCGAAGGCTTGATGTTTGCCACGCTGTTCGCGGCGCACGGTGGCGCGTATCCGAATCCAGGGTGCGTCGAGGTCGTGCTCGCGCTCGCGATCGCCGCAGCTCTCGCAGGCTCATCACTCGCGCTCGCATCCGGCGTCCGCCACGTGCGAAGCAAGCGTGCGGTGCTCGCGACACGCCGGCTCACCGTCGTGATGCTCCTCGGCATGACGGCGCTCGTGCTCGAGCTCGTCGCGGCGGCGCTGTTCACGGCGCGCGATCCACTCGGCCTGATCATCCTCGGTCTTCACGCCGCTCACGTCGCGGCGGCCACGGCGCTCACAGGCTGGGCCACCGTGCTTACCCGCTATGGACGCGTTCATCAGCGGGGCCGCTTCGTGATCGAGCTCGTCGCTACGTACTGCTACGTAGTCGCTGGCTTGTGGATCTTCGTCGGGCCGCTGCTCGCGACCTGATTCTCCGTGACATCAGCGCACGTCGGGCGCAGCTGACACGCAACGTGAGCGCCACGTGGCGGAAATGCTCCGAAACAGCCGGCATGCGCGCTGCACAACGCGCCCGTATGCAAGCACCTCAGAGTGAGCGCCGGCGTCTGCTCGAGAAGCTGCTGCGCGAGCTCGTGCGGTCCGAGGAGCAGGCGATCGAGCACGCACCTCGCGAAGCAAAGCGCATCGGCGAGGAAGCGCCGGTGGACGCGCTTCGCGACGTCGGTGTGCACGCGCTCGCGATGCGGCCGCGCTTCGCGCAGGTGCTCGAAGGACACAACCTCAGCGCGGGACGAGGCGGCATCACGGCAACGCTCTCGACGCTTCGCCATCTCGTCACCGATCGCATTCATGACGCCGAGCGCGCATATCGTGCGGCGCTGCTCGATTTGCGCCACGGCCTGGATGTCGTGCGCGTGATGCGAGAGGTTGCGCGCCTCGAAGAGCTCTTCGCACTCATTCGTTGGTGCGACGATTGGTTGCTCGCACGCCGCACACTTGTCGCGCGCGTCGAGGCACAGTTGAGCTGGTTCGCAGACCAAGCGCTCGTCGCTCCGCTTCCTTCGGACGTCGCAACGTTCGAAGATTCAAGCGACTCAGAGCGCGATGATCCCTCAGCGCATTTCGATCGCCCGTGACCGCCGTGGCATGTCGATCGCAGTAACCGACTTCGGGCACACCAAGAACAATCACACGCAAAGCGAAAGCAAACGTGTATTGAGTCGCAGAGACGAGGTTCGTGCGACGCGGTGATTCACGATGGCGAGGTCACGGAGAATCCTGCACTTGGTTGTGCCTTTTTTATTTCCGTAAGGTCGCCTCACCGTCAGGCGACCTTACTGACGTCCTCGCCAGTCCGACATGCAGAAATGGTCGCGATGGTGATCACGTTCAGCGTGCAACCGTCGTGAATCACGCATGCGAAGGATCGGCATGCTCGCCGCAATATCCAGCGAGCTATGTCGAGAACAAATCTTATTATCATCCTCGCTTCGGCTCTCGGGTTTGGTTGCACGAATGACGAGAGTCAAAGCAGCTCGAGCTTGAGCGGCAATGCGGCCTATCGCGATGCGACCACCGATCACGACGGCGCGACGAAACCGGCGGCAACGCCAGCGCCGCAAAGCGCGAACGTCACGATCGTCGTCAAAGGCACCGGCACGATCCCGGAGATCGATCCGCAATGCGCGCTCGATCCCGCGGGTCAGTTCGAAGCGCACTACTTGTCGACGATGAGTGTCAGCGATGGCGACGTCTACAGCGCGAGCGTCGCCGAAGGCAGCGGTCACATCCAGACGCCATCGGGCTGCGCGATTCCGAAGCTGACGGTCGGCCTCATCACCGACGTCGTCGTTCGCGGCGAGCTCACCATCAACACGACGAACTGTGAAACGTTCTGTTCTGCACAAGCGCGTGCCGATGGCGAGGCGCAGTGCGGAGCGAACGCAAGCGCCGCGCAGTGCCGCGCGCAATACGAGGCGCAAGCGAGCGCGCAGTGTCAGACGACCTGCACGACGAAAGCGCACGCGATCGTCGCGGAGGTGTCGCTCGCGGGCTCGCTGCTCGGCAATCTCGATGCAGACGGCCTACGCGCGGCAGCGCTCGGTGACCTCACCGCGAACCTCACGTTCGACCACGTCGAGGACGCGGACGGTAAGGACCTGTAGCCGAGCGTTAGGCCCGGCGAGGCGGTTTGATTCACTCCGTGACCGCGGTAAGGTGCGGACATGCACGCCGAGTGGCAGCACCTCGCCTCGGCAGCATCGATCATCGCAGCGATCGATCTGGATGGCACGCTCTTGCCATTCGCCCCCACGCCACAGGAGGCAAGGGTCGATGATCAAACCGCTGATCTGATCGAGGCGCTGGCGAACGTGCCTGGCATGACGATGGGCATCATCTCGGGCCGGCCGCGCAATCTGGTCGAGGGCCTTGCGCAGCGGTTCCCGCGCGTCGCGTTCGCGGCCGAGCACGGTGTATGGCGATGCGCATCCGGCGTGTGGGAAGCATCGCTCGCGCCGGTGCCGCAGCTCGACGAGATCGAGCGCACGTTGACCGGCCTCGCCAAGCGCTATCCCGGCGCACTTGTCGAGCGCAAGACGTGCTCGGTGTGCTTGCACTGGCGGCGTGTCGAAGGCGTGCATCACGACCGCGTTGCCGCTGCGGCCGAAGTCGTCGTTGACGAATGGCTCGAGACGCAGCCGTCGCTCGAGCGATTGCCGAGCGTCGAAGCGCTCGAGGTGCGTCACCGCGCCGCCCACAAGGGCTCGGCGCTCGCGTGGCTGCGCAGCCATGGCCCGGCCGGTGCGCCGATCCTCGCGATCGGCGACGACATCACCGACGAAGACATGTTTGTCAGCCTGCGCGACACCGACGTCGGGATCCTCGTCGCTGCCACGCCGCGCCGTACGCAAGCCGGGCTGCGGCTGCCGTCGATCGCGGCCGCGCATCGCTTCCTGCGCTGGCTCGTCGACGTACGCCAATCGCGCCCGAGCCAGGCGCCCGAAGAGTTGATCGCCGCGCGGCCTCCGAAACCGGCAGCGACGCCGCAGTTGATCGTCGCGTCGAATCGTTTGCCCGCCGCACCGACGGGCGATCGCCAGCGCGAGGTCGGCGGCCTTGTCTCCGCGCTGCTGCCGGCCCTCGAGCAGACGCAAGGCGTGTGGCTCGGCTGGAGCGGTGCGGAGCGCGACCCCGGGCTCAAGCTGCGCGTCGAGCCGGGCGACTCGTTCGTGCGCGCCCAATTCGACTACCCGCTCACGTGGCGACAGCGCTTCTACGCTGGTTTCTGCAACCGTAGCTTGTGGCCGCTGCTCCACGGCTTCATGCGCGTGCACTACGCCGACGACGAATGGGCCTGTTACGTCGACGCGAACCGCGCATACGCGCGCATGCTCATGGATCTGTCGAGGGGCAGCGCCGAGATCTGGGTGCAGGACTTTCACCTGATGCTCGTCGCGCGCGAGCTGCGCAACTCGGGGCATCGCGGTCGGCTCGGCTTCTATCTTCACGTGCCGTTTCCGGCGCTCGACATTTTCGAAACGCTGCCGTGGGCGACGCAGCTGGTCGCCGGCCTGCTCGACTTCGATCGCATCGGGTTTCAGACGCAGCGGTGGGCAGACAACTTCGTCGTGTCGGCACGCGGCCTGCTCGGTAGCGAAGCCGAGATCCGTGCACGTAACCGCGTGCGCGTGATTCCCGTCGGCATCGATCCTGACCGGTTCGCAGAAGCGGCCAGCAGCAACACCGCGAATCCGAACGAGTCGACGTCGCTCGGTCTCGAAGTGATGCTCGGCGGGCGCAAGCTGATCCTCGGCGTCGATCGCCTCGATTACTCGAAGGGCATCCCCGAGCGGCTCGAAGCGTTTGCGCGCCTGCTCGAAAACTTTCCCGAGTGGCGCAACCAGGTCTCGTTCGTCCAGGTCTCGGTACCGACGCGTTCCGACGTGCCCGAGTACGGCGAGCTGCGCTCGCGCGTCGAGGCGCTGGTCGGTCGCATCAACGGCGCCTACGGCGAAGCGGACTGGGTGCCGGTGCGCTACCTCTATCGTTCGTACGATCAGGAGACGCTCGCCCGCTTGTATCGCCAAGCCGCCGTCGGTCTCGTCACGCCGCTGCGTGACGGCATGAACCTGGTCGCCAAGGAATTTATCGCCGCGCAGGCCCCCGAAGATCCGGGCGTGCTCTTGCTATCGAAGTTCGCCGGCGCCGCCGAGCACCTCACGCTCGCGCTACTCACGAACCCCTACCACCCCGACGGCCTCGCGGCCGACATCGATAGCGCACTGCGCATGCCGCGCGAGGAGCGCATCACGAGAAACAGCGCGCTACGCGCGATCGTGTGGCGCGACACGGCAGCGGCGTGGGCAAAGCGCTTTCTCGACGAGCTGCGCGGTTAGCGCACGCTCATCACGACGAGATACTTCTCGATCAGCGAGCGCTGCATGGTATCGAGCTTCGCGCGGTCCGCCATCTCGTCGAGCATCTTCGGCCACTCGGCTCGCGTGTGATCGTTTGGCATCGGCGTCTTGTGACAGCCGGCGCACTTGCCGAGCAAGAGCTTGCGGCCCTGCTGCAGCTCCGCGAGCTCGACGTTCGCGCGCTCCGCGTCACTGGCAGTGACCTGCGGCGGCGAACGCCGCGCGCATGCTGCCATCAGGACGAGGAGCACGATGCGTTTCACAGCTCGACTCCCAGGAGGAAGCGGGCGCTGAACGCAGGCGCTTCGTCAAAGCCAAAGCCCGCGGTAAACGTCGCCCACAGGTTGCTCGACGGCGCGACCGCGATCACCGGACCAATCGCGGGTAGCACCTCGCCCTCCTCGGGCTCGAACTTGCCGTACGTCTCGACGCCGAGCGAGAACTTGGGGTTGACCTCGTAGCTGACGCCAGTCGCCCAGCCGAGCTCGAGCTCGGTCTCGGGCACATCCTTGCCGGTCTCGATCTCGGCAATGATGTTGAGCGCGACGGTGAGGTTCTCGAAATCGCGCGCGAAGATGCCCTTCGCTTCGATCTCGTAGACGCTCTCGCCGAACTCCTTGGCGAGCTCGCCGTACGCGAGCACGTCGATCGGCCACTCGCCGCGATCGGCGAAGCGATAACGGGTCTCGAGCTTGAGCTCGTGAAACTGATACGGCTGCGCGACCAGCGGATCGTCGGCGGCGATCTGCGTGAACACGGTGTAGACGGCTGCGTCCCAGTGATCGGTGAGGCCGTGCTCGATCTCGAGGATCTGTTCGAGCGCCTGCGGCGTATCGGAGTCCCACGTCGCGCGCTCTTCCGTGTACCAGAACTCGAGCGCCGTATGCCCCTGCGGCACGGTCTTGTACTCGTACGTGTGAGTGAACAAGCGGCGGTCAGCGGAGGCGGTGGACGACAGCACGGTCATGAGGAGGGGTGACAACAACAAGGCTACTGCAAAACGGCTCATAATCGACTTTGAAAATAGATTTCAATTTCGTTCAGTTCAAGGGCTTGGCTTAGATTTCCGCTCGGCCAGGAAATCACCAGGGCTTCTCGCTACATCGAGATCGAGCCCTTGCGGAAGTCGGTCTTCCGCAAGTGGATGTTGATGCAGACCGGCCGGCCGCCCTTCGCGATCGACTTCGCCTCGGCGAGGGTTGCATCGACGCGCGCCGGATCGCTGAGCACCAGGCCAACGCCGCCGTAGCCTTCGGCGACCTTGTGATAGTCGCTGCGCCGCAAGTCGCAGCCGAGCGAGGTACCGAGGATCTCGACTTGCTCGCGCGCGATCTGCATCCACGACGCGTCATTGCCGATCACCGCAATCGGCGCGACGCCGTGGCGAACGTACGTGTCGAACTCGGCGAGCGTGTACGCGCTCGAGCCATCGCCCCACACGAGCCATACTTCCCTGCCCGGCCGCACGAGCGCAGCGCCGAGCGCGAAACCGCCGCCGACGCCGAGCGTGCCGAACACGCCGGGATCCAGCCACGACAACGGCGAGCGCGGCCGCACGATGTAGCTCGCGGTCGCGACGAAGTCGCCGCCATCGACGACGAGCACTGCGTCGTCGGCCATCGCTTCCTCGAGGCGCGAGAAGAAGTGGATCGGATCGACGAGCTCGCCCGATGCTGCGACCTTCGACGAGATTTCCTTGTCGCGTGCCTGCTCGCGGCCGCGCAACGTCCCGATCCATTCGCTCCACCCCGCGCTCGCACCCGACGCGCGCTCGGCGAGCGCGACGAGGAAGTCGCCCGCGTGCATCTCGATCGCGATGTCGGGTCGCTTGTTTTTGCGCAGCTCGTGGCTGGAGAGATTCGCGGCGATCAGCGTCGCCGTCTTGTTCATGCCGCGGCCGTAGCCGAGGCGGAAGTCGAACGGAAAACCGCAGATGATGATGCAGTCGGCTTCCTTCAGCGCCTGACCGCGGTTGTGGCGCATCTGGAGCTCGTGCGTGCGCCCGAGCAGACCACGCGCCATCCCGGCGAGATACACCGGCGCACCGAGCGTGCCGATCGCGCGCGCGAGCCGACCTGGATCCTTCACACCGACGAGCGTTTGGCTGCCGACGACGATCACCGGCCGCTTCGCCGCCAGCACCGCCTCCGCTGCCTTGTCCACCGCGTTGTCGCCGCGCAGCTTCGGCAGCTTCATCGGCAGCTCGAGCTCCGGCAGCGTCGGCGCGCGGAATTGCCGGTAGAGATGTCCCTTGATGTAGAGCTCGAGCGCCTTCGCGCCGATGCCCTTCGCTTTGCCGAGACCCGCTTCCTTCTCGTACCACATGCGCACGATCGACTCGGGATAGAGAATGTCGACCGGCACCTCGACGAACACCGGGCCAGGCACACCTTCGGTCGCGACTTCGATCGCGCGCTCGATCGTCGCTTGCAGCGCCGGCACGGTCTTCACTGTCGTCGCCCACTTCACGAGTGGCTTCATCAGCGACATCTGATCGATGTCCTGCAGCGAGCCGCGTCCCTTGAGGAGCGTCGCCGTCGCGCCGCCAAACAGGATCAGCGGCGACTGCGCCATCTGCGCGTTCTTGATCGCGGTGATCGTGTTCGTGACGCCCGGACCCGCGGTGACAGCGGCGGCGCCAATCGTGCCGCTCATGCGCGCGACGGCATCTGCCGCAAAGACAGCATTGCCCTCATCGCGAACGTCGACGACTTTGATCCCGCGTGCTTGGCAGCCGGTCAGGATCGGCGAGATATGACCGCCGCACAGCGTGAACAGGTGCGTGACGCCATGACGCGCGAGGACGTCTGCAATGATGTCTCCGCCATGTTGGGGCATGGCGCGTACTATAGACGGGGCAACCGTGTCGAACTTGGTTCTGTACTCGATTCCGGCCTTCATCGCGCTGATCGTGCTCGAGCTCTTGTGGGCAAAGCGGCACCCCGAGGCTGTCGGTTACGAGCCACGCGACACCGTCGCGAGCCTGTCGATGGGCCTCGCAAACGTGATGGTGTCGGCGGGCGCGAAGCTGCTCTCGATCCCGTTCTTCGCCTGGGTCTATCAGCACCGCGTCCTCGAGCTCGGTCAGCCCACGCTTTGGTGGTCGTGGCTCGTGCTCTTGGCGAGCGAAGACTTCTGCTACTACTGGTTCCATCGCAGCCATCACGAGGTGCGCGTGTTGTGGGCGGTGCACGTCAACCACCACTCGAGCGAGCACTACAATCTGTCGACGGCGCTACGCCAAGCGCTGCTGACGCCACTCACCGGTCCGATCTTCTGGGCGCCGCTCGCACTCGTCGGCTATCCGCCGTGGATGATCCTGACGGCGCAAGCGTGGTCACTGCTCTATCAGTTCTGGCTGCACACCGAAGCGATCGGAAAGCTCGGTCCGCTGGAGTACATCTTCAACACGCCGTCTCATCACCGCGTGCATCACGGCAAGAACGTGCGTTACCTCGATCGTAATCACGCGGGGATCTTCATCGTCTGGGATCGCTTGTTCGGCACGTTCGCGCCCGAGCGCGAGCGCGTCGTCTACGGCCTGACGAAGGACATCCACACGTTCAATCTCGTCAAGATCGGCTTTCACGAGCTCGTCGCGATCGCCGGCGATGTGCGTCGAGCACCGACGCTGCGCGCGAAGCTCGGCTACATCTTCGCGCCGCCCGGATGGAGCCACGACGGATCGACGCTCACCGCCGGCCAGCTCCACAAACAGCTCCGTGCGTCGTCCTCTCTATAGAGAGACAGCGCCACCTCTCTATCGATAGAGAGGCACCGCTCTATCGATAAGGTTTGTGCCCCAACTATCGCGGCCGCACGAATTGCAGCGCGTCCTTCGGCGTTCCCGGGAGCTTCTCTTCGATGAAGTGATCGAGCCGGTTCAGCAAGTACCAGGTGCCGAGTGCATTCGCATGCAGGCCATCGAGCGCCATCAGCGAGATCGCTGGCACCTTCTCGCCCGGTGCGATCTCCACATCTGCGCCTGCGCGCAGCGGCTCCGTCCACGCGGAGAGCGGAACGAGCAGCACGTGATCTGTTTTCGCCCACGCGCTGATCTTCGCGTTCGCGGCATCGAGCTCCGCCTGCGACGGGATCGCTTCCTTCGGGAGCAGCAGCTCCGATGCGGTCGTGATCAGCGGAACGTCGCCGACGATCACCCACGCGCCAGTCGCGAGCACCTTGTCGAGCTCGGCAAGCCCCGCGTCCACGTTGCGGACGTTGTAGACGTGCCAGAACAACAGGTCGATCCCGACCACCGTCGTCGCGTGGAATGCGATGGCCTTGTCGAGCTGCGCTCGGGTCTCGCCGACGGGGTCGCGGAACAGCAGCGCGTTCGCCCAGGACTCGACCGCTGTACACGATTCAGCCCCAGGCGTGGGACACGGTTTGGCCGCCGCCTGGAACGCGTCGCCCCATGGTGTCCCGCCGAATCCGGCGGAGACGCTGGCCCCCACGATCGCGATGCGCGAAATCGGTAATGCCGGCCCTGGTTCATTCTTCGGTTTGATCGCCCCACGGCACCCAAACAGAGGGTTCAGCAGACCTAGCCAACAAATTAGCCAGACCAACCGCGGACCGGAGCAATTTAAGTAATTGATGTTGCACTTCATGGACATGTGATTTCAATAACTTGGAAGTGGGAACAGTTGACCTCACGTGGGGGTGTCCACCTCATGCACAATGGCGGTTCACGATCTCCCACATGCAATGAATTCAACAAGTTCGAATTGTGCACACCTCGTACAGTGCTGGTATAGCCGTTGCTGTAGGATGGGACCCATGCTGGGTGGTCTCACTCCGAGAAAGACCAATATGAGCGTTCCGCACTCGCGGCGCGCCATGCTGGATACCCTGCTCCGCCACCTTCCTATGGTGCGGCTGTCGGTCGGCGCGCTCGCCGCGCTCCTCTTTATGGGCTGCAGTGGCCTCATTGATGGTGGAGACGAGAATGTTTCCGCCGAAGAGCAGGCCGCTCGCGAGCTATTCGTGCAGAAAGCAAAGCCTGTTTTCGACACGACCTGCGCGTCGTGCCACTCGGGCTCGGACCCGTCGAACGCGTTCCTTGCGGGGTCTACCCCCATGGAGTCGCGCGCGACGCTGCTCGCTTCGAACGTGATCAGCCTCGAAGCTACCCAGTCTTCTCGCATCCTTACCAAGGGCGCGCACAACGGCCCGGCGCTCATCGCGTCGCAAACCTCGGACATCCTCGAGTGGCTCGCGGCCGAGCGTGATGCAGCCGGTGTCGCTGGGACTGTAGACACCGGTCTGGAGACTCAACCCTTCACCCCCGTCATGTGCACGGGCGGCAACCCGGGTGACGCCACCTGCCCCATCACCTACGTGGACATCTCGGGTCTGGTCGAGGGCTGGGCCGGCGCGAAGATCAAGTTCGTCGCGCAAGCGCTCTCGCAAGATCTCTACGTCACCAACCTCTCGCTCGAGGGTGGCGCGGAAGGCGTCTACATCGAGCACCCGCTGTTCGTGTCGTGGCCGCCGCAGGGCGACCCGATCCCGGACACGCTCGACCGCTTCTTCAACGTGAAGATGAACCTGATGGGCGGCGAGATGCCGCAGCAGATCAACGGCGGCACGGCGGCCTTCATCAACTTCACGCCGTCGAACCAGCTCACGATTCACTTCAAGGTTGTCGATCGCTATCGCCCGGACTCGGGCATGGGCGGCGGCGGCATGACCGGCAACGCCGGCTGCAAGTCGCTCACGACCTTCAAGGCAAACGCGAAGGGCCCGCTGCAAACGAACTGCGGTAGCTGCCATGCGAACGCGGGCAACGCGAATGCGCGCGGCGCGATGGACCTCACCGGCATCGCGGCGACCGACGACACGACACTGCAGAACGTCTGCAATCAGGCGCGCACGCGCATCAATTTCCAGGACACGAATGCGAGCGGCTTCTACATCGCGCCCAACCCGGCGATGCAGACGAACCATCCGTTCAAATTCGCCGCTCAAGCAAACTTCGACACCTTCAAAGCGGCCGTGGATGTCTGGGTCCAGGCCGAGAAAACTGCCCCGTAGTTTCCGAAAAGGAGCCCCATGAAGAGGATCTCAGCACTACTCCTGGTTGCCGCAATCGCGGCTCCGGCCTGCAGCTCCGACCAAGGAGATGACGGCATGGGTTCCGGATCTGGATCAGGATCCGGTTCCGGTTCCAACGGCGACGAATGGGACCAGTTGCTCGGTCAGCGCGTCGTTGACTACAACGCCGCCCTCCGCATCGCTGCTCTCCGCCTGACCGGCAAACTGCCGACGATGGCCGAGATCGACCAGATCGCGACCGCGGCCGACGACGCTGCCAAGAAGGCGGCGTACGAAGGGCTCATCCAGCAATACATGAGCTCGCCGGACTTCGCGCGGCAGATGTTCTACTTCTGGCGCGACACCTTCAAGATGGGTGAGACCGCGGCGCTCGACACCGCGCCGGCGTTCGCTGCTCGTCTGTCGGTGAACAACGGCAGCTACATGGACATGTTCACGGCTTCGGCCGACGGCTGCCCGACGTTCGATGCGACGGCTGGCACGTTCACGTCGGCGGAGTGCACGAACAACGGTCCGAAGGCCGGCCTCCTGACGAACCCAGGAATCATGGCCCACTACTTCGGCAACCTGGCGTTCCGTCGCTCGCGCTTCGTGCAAGAGACGTTCGTCTGCACGAAGTTCCCGGCGGAAATCTCGACGTCGCCGACCGATGTCGGCGGCGCGGCGCCCTACACCGGCGTGTGGCCGTTCAACTCGATCGCGAGCCCGACCAACGGCGGCGGTCGCATCAACTTCCAGGACACGTCGGCAGTCATCTGCGCGAACTGCCACTCGACGCTCAACCACCTCACGCCGCTCTTCGCGTACTACGACGTGAACGGCGCGTATCAGACGGCCATCTCGGTGCCGACGCCGCTCGACGGCGCGCCGATGGCGAAGATGACCGACTACCTGCCGGCGGGTGAGACCACCGCGTGGCGCTTGAACACTCCGGCGGCGGATCTGCCGGCCCTCGGTCAAGCGATCGCGGCCGACCCCGACGTGGCTGAGTGCGGCGTCGCCCGCATGTGGAACTGGGCGCTCGGCAAGACGGACATCGTCGACACCCTGCAGGACGTTCCGCCCGAAACCATCCAGGCCCAGGTCGATGCCTTCAAGAGCTCCGGCTTCAAGATGAAGGACATGATCTACGCCGTCTTCACCAGCGATGACTTCGTCAAGTTCTAGGAGGAGCCAATGACCCGCTTTGGATACACCCTTGCGATCCTGGCCTCGTCGGTCTTGGCTGCTGCCTGCACCGACGATGTGCCCACCGAAAACACCCCACCGCCCGGCTCGACGTCGGGTAACGAAGATACGACCTTCGATCACGACAACGACTACATCTCCCCGTGGGAGCTGCTCGATCGTCTGACGAAGGAAGGTCCGCCGCGCTACACGTCGCACGTGCACAGCTGCTCGAAGGTCCGTTACAAGACCCTCAGCAACGTGCTCTCGGGCGTCGGCGTCAACGTGGCGAGCACGACCGCGCTGTCGGCCGGCGATCTGTACCGCAACGGCGCCAACGCGCTTGGCGGTCCGAACTACGCGAACCGCATCCGCGAGAACATCATGATCACCACGTCGGGTGCGTCGAAGGAGTTCGACATCTTCGCCGCCGCCGCGCCTGAAGTGATCGCGTCGTTCGCCGCGAACACGGTTGCTCGCTGCCCGGGTGCTCAGCTGTTCGATGCAGCGAACACCTGCCGCCCGGAAGGCATCAGCTGCCTCATCGGTGCGCCGGCGACGAGCCGTCACCTTGACTACTGCAACCTAACCGTGTCGAGCGCATCGACCGTTGACGTCGGCAAGCGCCTTGCCGTCGCGGCCATGCTGGCT
>DASUFX010000845.1:0-5159 GCA_036274355.1 Kofleriaceae bacterium
GCTGGCACGTGCAGCACTACGTGACGCCGACGCAGACGCTCGAGCAGCTCAAAGAAGAGCGCATGTTGAGCGTGCCCGAGCTCGAGACCACCGCGCACATCGACGGCACGAAGACCGTGCAGACGCACGTGAAGACCGGCCCGCTCGATCCATCGGCGACCGCGCGCCTCTTGTGGTGCCTCGGGTCGATGGGCGCACTCGTGATGTCGCCGGAGGTGCACGATCTTGCAACCGCGCCGCGGCGCGCTCTCGACGAGAGTCGCAACCATCTGCGGGCGCGCACCCAGTGGGCCGCGCGGACGTCGTACTTCGACGTGCTCGAAATCTCGCCGCTCGCCGAGTATCCGGAGATCGAGGCCGGATATCGACTCGTCGGTGCGCGCTACTCGCCGAAGGCGCTGTCGCGGTTCGATCTCGCCGAGCTCGCAGGACTCGGCAAGCCACTCTGGGAGCAGGTCGAGAAGGCGCGCATGACGCTCGTCGATCACGCGATGCGCGGTCGCTACACCGAGTGGCTGCGCCAGCACCTGGCCGAGATCGACACCGTGTGGGCGATCGAGGAACACCGGATCAAGGACGCGGCGGAAGCGTTCGCGCGCGGCCAGCAAACGCTCGCGTCCGGCGACGTCCATCGCGCGATGGGCGAATTCGCGCGCGCGTGTCGCAATCATCCCGGGCATCCCGACTACGAGGCGAACCTCGCGTGGGTGCGCCTGCGCGTGCAGGTCGCGGCCGGCAAAGACCAGCGCGAGGTCGCGGCTGAGGAGCGACAGAACGTCGAGGCGTATCTCGCCGGACGTCGGCCATGGCCCCGCGCGCTCGTCGCGCTCGCGCTGCTCTGTGCGGCGGCTGGCGATGCCGATGCTGCACGCTGGCACCTGCACATCGCGCTGCAAATCGATCCGAACGTGCCGGCGGCGGCGCAGCTGGCGCAGCGGCTCGGGATGCGCCGCTAGCCACGGCTCCGCGCAGTAACGCTATAGTCATGGCGTGCGCGATATCGAGGACCGGCTACACGCCGCACCGGCAGGTGCGATCGAAGCCGAGCTCGTCGCGATCGCGCTCGAGCAGACCGGCGCCGAGCACGGCGCGCTGTTCCTGTGGGACAAGGACGCGAACGGTCTCGTGCTCGTGCATCACGTCGTCGGCGGCGTGATCGTCACACTGCCCCGGGTCGTCCGTCACGATGGTCCGCGCGCCGGCATCGCGATGCACGTCTACGACACCGACCAGGCGATGCTCGTCCCCGACACGTCGCGCGAGGACTTGTACACGCGCTACCTGATCGACGTCGGCTGCATCGTCGCCGCACCGATCAACTACCAGCGCCGGCCGCTCGGCGTGCTCACGGTATCGACACGCGAGCCGCGCGGGCTTGCCGACAAGGACCTGCGCGCGATCACCGCGATCGCCGAGGTCGCCGCGCCGCTCTTGCGCCGCGTGCAAGTCGACAAGCTATCGCGTGCCGCAACCGGCCGCCCGCTGATGATCAAAGGTCTGTCGACCGCGTGGCATGAAGTCGAGCGCAAGCTCGAGCTCGCCGCGCCGACGAACGCGCCGATTCTGATCCGCGGCGAGAGCGGCACCGGCAAGGATCTCGTCGCGCGCGCTATACACTGGAACAGCCGCCGCGCCGAGCGGCCGTACGTGACCGTCAACTGCGCCGCGATTCCCGAGACCCTGCTCGAATCGATCCTGTTCGGTCACGTGAAGGGCGCGTTCACCGGCGCGAGCTTTCACAAGGTCGGCGAGTTCCAGAAAGCGAACGGCGGCACGCTGTTTCTCGACGAGGTCGGCGAATTGCCCGTGATGCTGCAGGCGAAGGTGCTGCGCGCGGTCGAACAAGGCGAAGTGCAGCCGCTCGGTTCGAACGAGCCCCCCGATCGCGTCGACGTGCGATTGATCTGTGCAACGAACCGCGATCTCGAAGCCATGGCGAAGACCGGCGCATTTCGCGACGACTTGTTTTACCGCCTCAGCGTGATGACGCTCGATCTGCCGCCGCTACGCAGCTACAAGGACAACCTCGAGGTGCTCGCGAACGTATTTCTCGAGCAATCGTCGACGGCGCACGCGAAGCCAGCACCGCGCCTCGGTCCCGACGTGCTCGCGCGCATGCAGGCGTACGACTTTCCCGGCAACGTGCGCGAGCTCAAGAACACGATCGAGCACGCGGTGATCCTGTGCACCGGCGACGAGCTGCGCGTGGAGGATCTGCCCCGCCCGCTCCAGGATCCGAGGCCCCGCGCCGAGCGCGCGCGGACGCAGCCGCAACAGACGCTCGAAGAGGCGCGCGAGAAATGGCTCGACCCGCTGGAGCGTCAGTACCTGACGGAGCTGCTCGCAAAGCACGGCGGCAACGTGAAGGAGGCCGCGCGCGCCGCCGGCATCAACACGGTCACGCTCTATCGCTTGCTCAAGCGACGTGGTCTGCACCTCGGCCGAACGGTCGGCACGAAGTCGAACTAGCGGGCGACGAGCTCTGCGTTCTTCAGCGTGGGCGTGAAGCGTTTACTCGCTTCCGCCCACGTCGTCGGTTTCGGCATCTCGATCTTCTCCTTCGCCGCGTCGGCCTCGAACGTCACGAAGCGCAACGGCCGCTTCACGTAAAGAATGCGGAACATCACCGCGCGTAGGTTCGGGATGTCGACCTGGCACTTGCACTCGATCAGCGCCGGGGCGACGGCGAGAGACAACGTCATCCCCTTGTCGCCTTCTTCGGAGGCGACCGCGCCGAACTGTTTCTTCAGCGCCGGGCAGTGGTCGATGACCTTGCTCATGAGCTGCGCCACCTCGCTCGCGCGGTTCGCCGGGTCGTCTTTCATCAGCGCATCGAGCTTGTCGTCAATCTCGGCGCGCGGCGGCGGCTTGAGCGACGTCGGCTGCTCGAACACGAAGGCGGGCGCGGTCAGTCCCGCGGCACCGGCGCTCGCGACCACATTCGCGACGCGTTCCCAGGGTGTCGTGGGATCGATCGCGAGGTACACGCGCCGTGGGTCGCCGATCCACGCGGGGCGCATGCGGCCAGAGTCCAGGTCGGCCTGGACCTTCTCGAAGCGCCCGCGTAGCCCGATCGCGAGCCCGTCGGTATCCGCGACGTCCTTGTCGTCGAGCTTCAGCGTCGTGGGCGTGACCGTGACGACCGGCGCCTGCCGCAGATCGCGGTTGGTCGGCAGATCTGTCCGGGTGACGAGATGAACATCATCAGTGATCGTGAGCGGGCTCGGCGGCTCTTTCGCGGCTGCAACGAGCAGATCGCCGACGGCGGTCGCCTCGGTCTTGCACTCGCCTTCGGTCTTCGCACCGCCGTGGCAACCAGCGAGCATGGCAATCAGGAGTACGTGTCTCATGGCAGTGCCTTGTTGGCAGCGACGATCGCATCGTGCAGCGGGCCGGCCGGAACCCCCGCCTGCTCTTTCGCGAGCACCTCGCGGATCTTGCTCTGCGCGTCGGGCGTCGATGCCGGCAGCAAGACCGGCAGCGCGGCGGTCGCGTACTGGACGAGCGCGATCTTGTCCGCTTCAGGCACGCGCTTGTCGTCGGCGACGAGGAACGAGCCGAGCAACATCTGGCCGTAGCCCTCTTTCATCCTCGCGAGACCGGCGAGCCGATTCTCGCGCTTCGGATCATCGGGCCCGAACGACGCGAGGAACGGCTCTGAGGTTTGCGTGAGCACGACTGCTTCTCTCAGGATGGCTCCCATCAGCTCGATCCATTCACGGGGTGGCACTGCCATCGCATTGAGCATGTAGAGCTTCGAGATCTGGTTGAGCGCGTCGACGCGATTCGCATGCGCGATGAACTTGTCGCCGATCGACTGCGTGGCATCCTCGGGCAGCTCGGTGACGAGCTTTGCGAACACCGCTCCGCTCTTCGCGCCGCGATAGCGCGGCAGGCGCTCGCGATGGTCCTTGCTCACGCGCTCGAGCACCGCCTGCGCTTGCGTGAAGTCGTCCGTCGTCCACGGTTTGTCGACGTGAAGGCCTTCGCGCTCGAAGTCGGCCACGCCCCATGCTTCCTCGGGCAAGTCGTTGCGCTTACCGCAGGCGAGGAGCAACACGACGAGGACGGCGATGCGCTTCATGATGGCGTACGCTAACGCGGGTGAGCTGGACGTGCCCAGACTGCAAGCGCAGCTTCGGTCGCAAGAACCAGTCGCATGGCTGCGCACCGAGCGGGACGGTCGACGACTATTTCGCGACACGGCCGGCTGTGCTGCGCAAAACGTTTGACGCGGTCGCGCGGCACCTCATGAAACGCGACGATGTCCACATCGATGCCGTGACCGTCTGCGTGATGTTCAAGCGCGAGCGTTCGTTCGCCGAGGTGCGTGCGAAGCGCGACCGACTGGACCTGTGGTTCCTGTTGTCGCGCACTGTCGACGATCCACGCATTCATCGCGCGCTGAAGCTGTCCGCGCATCGCACCGCGCATGTCGTCCAGCTGATGCGGCCGGCCGATGTCGATCGCGACGTTCGCGAGTGGCTCTCCGAGGCCTACGCCTCGTCGCCGACCTGAGCCGAAACGCCCGAAAATGGCAACGGCGGAAGCCCGAAGGCATCCGCCGTCACCATCCCTTTAAGTTAAGCGTGTAGCGATTTAGAGCAGGTCCATGCCGTCGAGCAGCGACTTCACCGACGCGATGCCGTTCTGCGCGGCCGCCTTCGTGGTGTACATCTGGCTGACGCCGACAACCTGGCCGTTCTCGGCCGTGAGCGTGAAGTAGAAGCGGTTGTCCGTCGCCGTCTTGATGGCGAACGAACCGTCGAGCGCCGCCGCGTCCTGGATCGCGAACGCGCCGTTCCACGCCGCCGCCTTCGTGGTGTAGCTCTCCGAGGAGAGGACGGTCTGGCCGTTCTGCGCGTGGAGGTTGAAGCGGAAGCCGGCCGTGCTCTCGAGCACCTCGACGCGAGCGCCCGACGTGTTCGCCTCGACCTTGTCGAGGTAGCTGGTGACCGCGTTGACGCAGCTGGTGATCGCGCGGGTCGCGCTCGACTTGGTCGAGTACGCCTGCGTGAACGCGATGATCTCGTAGTTCGCGGCGCGGAGGCGGAGGTTGTACTTGCCCGACGCCGTCTTGTTGACCTGGTACTGCGCCGGGTCAACGCCGTTGTCGAGGACCGAGAGGATGCCGTTGAGCGCGCCGGTGCGCGACGTGT
>DASUFX010000846.1:0-8074 GCA_036274355.1 Kofleriaceae bacterium
GACGCCGGTGATGCGCGTGCCCTGATCCGGCAATTGCGGGCCCGCTGGCGCGTGGATCGCCGCACCGCCGTCGCCGCGGCCCGCGACCGGAGTCGTCGTCGTGCGGTGCCCCCGTGCGTAGAGGACGATCAACACCACGGCCGTCGCGACGACCGCGGCAATTGCCGCCAGGATCGCGATGCGTCTTCGCACAGCGGGATGGTAGTCTGACCTCGTGGGGAGCGCACTGTTTGCCAATCAGCGAGAGTCGAACCTGGCGTCCACCGTCGCGCTCGTCGAAGCAGTGCTCGGCGATCTCGGTCACGATGTCGCGCAAAGCCGGCTCGGCGGCGATGACGGGCTACACGCGTGGCAGGTCCGCAAGGGCTCGGCGCTGACTCGGATCTCGCTCGTCAGCCGCACCGAGTTCACGCACCTGCGCGTGTGCTCGACGGTGATGACCGTCGACGGCAAGGTCGATCGCGCGGCGCTCAACGCACACTTGCTCGAGCTCAATGCAGGCCTGTGCGGCGCGGCGTTCGCGTCCGAAGGCGATCACGTGCTGCTGCTCGCCGAACGCTCGACGCTCGATCTCGATCGCGCCGAAGTACGCGAGCTGATCAAACGCGTGACGACGTACGCCGACGACCACGACGACGCGCTCGTCGCCCGCTTCGGCGGCAAGATGGGCGCGGGCTGATCGACCGCCTAGGCGACGCCTAGGACGATCACCCAGCTTTGAGATCGCGGCCGCTCGGGCCTTCGTTCATCGCGATCGAGGTCACGATGTTCGGGCACATCGTCAGCTCGCCGACCTCGCGGACCACGCGGCCACGCGAATCGATGAGCTTGGCTTCGGAGAGCACCACGAACTCGACCGGGCCCGAGGTGGGCTGGACCGACGCGAGATAGCCGACGACCTTCGCACCGGTGTCGTATTCGATCATGACGCGATGGCTGATGTAGTCATGCAGCTTCGAGTAATTGGGCATCGCAGGCCCCTAGATAACACAATCGCGTTCAGTCTCCCCACGGATCGGACGTCTTCTTCACCTGGGGAACGGTGGTCTTCTCGCCCTGCTCGGCGACGGTGATGATGCCGTTGCGGTCGATCGCGAACACGAAGTGCACGCTGTCGCCGTTCTTGAATTCAGCGTGGCACTTGAACCGGCCTCCCGTCATGCCGAGCGGGACTTTCTCGTCGCAATCGAGCGCTTGGACGAGCGGATTCGTTTGCAGGAGATCGGCCGCCAGCACGTCTCCACGCGCAACGGTGGGCCGGTTGGCGAAGTAAACGCCCGTGGCCCCGACAGTGCCGATGAACAGAAGAACGCCCAGCGACCGCAGCACCGCATCATTGTAGCCGATCTGATGCTACACACGGCTTCGTGAGCCCGAAGCCCGATGATGGGAAGCCGAAGTTGCGGAAGGCCAAGTTCCAGACCGACGCCGAGATCGAGATCAAAGGCGCCTACGGTCCCGACGATGCGCGCGGCGACGCGACGCCGCCCGGCAGCTACCCGTTCACGCGCGGCGTGCAGCCGACGATGTATCGCGGCCAGTTCTGGACGATGCGCCAGTACGCAGGCTTTGGCACCGCGGCCGAATCGAACAAGCGCTACAAGTATCTGCTCGCGCAAGGCAGCAAGGGTCTGTCGGTCGCGTTCGACCTGCCGACCCAGATGGGCCGCGACAGCGATCATCCGATGGCGCGTGGCGAGGTCGGCCGCGTTGGCGTCGCGATCGATTCGCTCGAGGACATGCGCGTTCTGTTCGACGGCATTCCGCTCGGCGAAGTCTCGACGTCGATGACGATCAACGCGACCGCGGCGACGCTGCTCGCGCTGTATCAAGCGGTCGGCGAGGAACAAGGCGTGCCGGCGAGCGCACTGCGCGGCACGATCCAGAACGATATCCTCAAGGAGTACATCGCGCGCGGCACGTACATCTATCCGCCGGCCGGCTCGATGCGCATCATCACGGACATTTTCACGTACTGCAGCAAGGACGTGCCGCAGTGGAACACGGTGTCGATCAGCGGCTATCACATCCGTGAAGCCGGCGCCGACGCCGTGCAGGAGGTCGCGTTCACGCTCGCCGACGGTATGGCGTACGTGAAGGCCGCGCTCGATGCCGGGCTCGCCGTCGACGATTTCGCGTCGCGCCTGTCGTTCTTCTTCAACGGGCACAACAACTTCCTCGAGGAAGTGGCGAAGTTCCGCGCCGCCCGCCGCATGTGGGCCAAGATCATGCGCGAGCGCTTCGGCGCGAAGAGCCCGAAGAGTCAGATGCTGCGCTTCCACACGCAGACTGCTGGCGTCACGCTGCAGGCGCAGCAGCCGCTCGTCAACGTACCGCGCGTGACCGTGCAGGCGCTCGCCGCGGTGCTCGGCGGCACGCAGTCGCTGCACACGAACAGCTACGACGAGGCGCTCGGCCTGCCCACCGAGGAAGCCGCACGCATCGCGCTGCGCACACAGCAAGTCATCGCGCACGAGAGCGGCGTTGCCGACTTCATCGATCCGCTCGGCGGCAGCTGGGCAGTCGAAGCGCTGACCGACGACATCGAGAAGCGCGCGAACGCGTACATCGAAGAGATCGACAAGCTCGGCGGCATGGTGCCAGCGATCGAGCGCGGCTATCCGCAGAAGGAAATCGAGCGGCGCGCGTACGAGCACCAACGTGCCGTCGAGGCAAAGCAGCGCATCGTGGTTGGCGTCAACGAGTACGTGCTCGAACAAGAGGAGCCAGTGCCCGTCGCGACGATCGATCCCGAGCTCGAGCGCATCCAGTGTCAGCGCGTCGCCGCGCTCCGCGCGAAACGCAACGCGGCCGAACACCAGCGCGCGCTCAAGGCGCTCGATGACGCAGCCGCGGGAACGGCGAACGTGCTACCGCCGATCGTGGGTGCCGTGAAGGCGATGGCGACCGTCGGCGAAATCGCCGACGTCATGCGCAAGCGCTTCGGCGAGTACACGCCGGCAAAGTGATCACTCCGCGTCGTCGGGTGCGTCGACCGGCTCGATGACGGTCGATTCCTCGACCTTGGGCTCCTCGACCGTCTCTTCGACGTTCGTGTCGACCTCGTCGGTCGTGCTGTCAGTCTCGGTGCTGTCGCCCTCGACCTCTTCACTGCTGTTGCTGCCCGACATCTCCATCTTGCGGTCTTCGTCGGTGACGTCGCCCTCGTCGGTGACGTCGTACTCCTTCACCGAGCCCTTCGAGCCATCGTCGCCCCGAACTTCGTCGTGAGCTTCCGCCGCCGGGTCGTCGACCTTGGCGATCGCGATCGAGGTCACGCCTTCGAGGCGCTTGCGGCTTGCGGTCGCTTCCTTCGAACCGAGCTTGCCGCCAGCGTCGTATGCCGTACGGGCCTCGTCGAGACGATCGAGATGCTCGAGTGCGGTGCCGAGGTTGTTGAACATGTAGCCGGTGGCGCCGCCACGGCTCGTCGCCTCGCCCAGGTGCTCGGCGGCGTCCTCGTACTTCTTGAGGAGCAGCTCGGTGTAACCGAGGTTGTTCCAGGCGAACACGTTGTCCTGGTTGAGCTCGCACGCCTTCGAGAACGCTTCGATCGCGTTGTCGTAGTTGTGCGCGTTGAGCTCGGCGCGGCCCTTCGTGTTCCACGCCTGGCTCGACAGCGGCGAGAGCTTGATCGCCTGCTTCGCGCTCGCGATCGACTTGCCCTTCTCGTTCATCGCGATGTACATGCGCGCCATCTCGATGTGCGGCTCGGCTTTCTTCTTGTCGAGCTTGATCGCCTGCTCGAGCATTTCCTTTGCGTCACCGAGCTTGCCGGCCGCGATCAGCTCGCGACCCTTCGCGAGTGCTTCGTCGTACTTCGTCGGCAGCGGAGCCGGAATCTCGACGGCGTTGGGCTGCTCGCCGACTTGCACGGGAACGCTGACCGGAGCCTGCGTCTTTGGCTCCCACTTGAATGGATCGGCTTGCGTCGTCGATGTCTCGCGATCACCGCCGCACGCCGCCGCCGGAAGAACGAGAGCAAACAGGATGGATCGGAACTGGACCTTCATAGCTGCCTCTAACCCTTTCGCTCTCTCCCTTCAGCATCCGACGTGCCATCGGAAGCGATCAGGCGCCAAGCCAACTTGTGCGCAGATGTGGGTACGCAGACACGCCGATCGTCGACGGGCGCACGCGTGGAATGGAATCGGCGTCGACGGCGTTCTAGAAGGCCGCCTCGACGAGACCGCTACGGCAGGTGCATCTGGTTGAACGTACCGCCGGCGTGGCACGAGTTGCACGCGCGGCTGTCGTTGTTGCCCGCCACGGCGTCGTTCATCTTCACCGCCGACGGACATGCGCTCGCCATCACGAGAATCGGGAACTGCACGGTGTCGAACGTGTAGAAGTTGCCGTTCTGGTTCGTGACGATCTTGATCGTCTTGTTCGTCGCGTCGGTCACCGTGATCGTCGCGCCTTTGAACGCAGTGTTGCCTGAGTCGTTCGTGTAGAGCGTGCCGGCGAGCGTGAAGCCATGGTTGTGGCAGGACTGGAAGCAGCTCTGGCCGGGAAAGTGGTGACCATCGCCCGGCGGCGTCGCGAGGTTTTCGCACGGCAGGCCGTTGCCGCTGCCGCTCGCGGCGTCGACCCACATCAGGCGTGGCGCATCGATCTTCGCGTCCGCACCGGATGTGCCGCTGTCACTGCCGCCACCGCCGCCACTCTGCACGCCACCTGTGCACGCAGTGACTGCGAGAAGCGCGATGACACGGACTGCCGCCATCGACGCGATGGTAAACCGACTACAGACCGGCGTGCGCCGTAATCTTGATGTCTGCGTCTAACTTGCCCATCGGCACCATCTGGCCCGCCTTGATGACGATCGGGTTGTCCTTCGACGTGCCGACGATGACGTTAAACGGATTCTTGTAGGTGCTCATCGTGTCGATGAGGATCTGCTTGCCGTCGCTCGTATACGTCATGTCGCGCGTCGCGATCGTCGCGCCCGCGGGGACCGGCTCGATGATCCCGACCTGCTTCGCCATCGGATCCTTCGGATCCATGACGGTGATCGGCGCGACGTAAACGCCCATCTCCGGCGTCGCGACGTTCAGCGTGTTCGCGCCGACCGCGTACTTCACGCTGTCGATCGTCACCTTGATGACGGGCTTGTCATTGATCTGGTTGAGCTCGGGCTTCTCCATCACGAGGTCGATGCCCTTGTACGCGCTCACGTTGAGCTGGAGCTCGCACTTCTGGCTCGTCGTGCCGCAAGCGCCCGTGCAGTTCATCGGGCACGCTTGCGTCGCTGCCGACGAACAGATCATCGGAGCGGTCGAGCAGCTCATGTTGAGGAACATGTCGGCTGCCGTCTGGTTGACGTTCCAGCCCGACGCGTCGACGCTGAACTGCTTATCCGGCAGCGTCAGATCAAAATTCGTGACGTCAGAATCGATCAAGCCGCAGCTCGGAACGACCAACGCCAACAAGCACAAACGAAGATAGGTCATAAGGAATGCCTCCAAAACCCCGAGGCAAAACCAGTCTACCCCGTCGGAACGCGGGTGGCCCAGAAACCGGCATCCCCACGTGATAGGCGTTACGGCTTGTACCAGCGCTGCACGCTGTAGCGGACAACACCTACAGTGTGGCTACGAGCTCTTCGGCAATCGTCCACGGATCTTGCCGGTGCTCGGCGATGGACCGCGCGATTTCGTGCAGCCCACCGCGCGCAGCCATCGTACGAGCGGCGCGGTCTGCGAGGAGCGCACGCACTAGCTCGCTAAGCTGCGCGGTAGCACGTTGTTCTGCGCGTTCAGCAGCACCCGCCCCTGTCCAGGCGCGGCCGCGATGCGCCTCGATCGCGTTCGCGAGCTCGGCGATGCCAGATCCTTCCGCCGTGCCACGTGTCGCGATCGTCCTCACGATCTCCACGTCTTTCCGATCTCCGGTCCGCAGATCGAGCATGTGCATGAGGTCACGCTCCGTACGGTCGGCGCCTTCGCGATCGGCCTTGTTGACGACGAGTACGTCGGCGACTTCTAGCAGGCCGGCCTTGATCGCCTGGATGTCATCGCCGAGACCAGGCACCGTCACGACGACTGTCGTGTGCGCGGCGCGCATCACCTCGACCTCGTCCTGTCCGACGCCGACCGTTTCGATCAGGATGCGCGTATATCCCATCGCGTCGAGTACGTGCGCGACATCGAACGTCGAGCGTGACAGGCCACCGAGATGGCCGCGCGTCGCGAGGCTGCGGATGAATACGTCCGGATCGAGCGCGTGGCGCTGCATACGGATGCGGTCGCCGAGGATCGCGCCGCCCGAGAACGGCGATGTCGGATCGACGCAGATCACGCCGACACGTTCGCCGGCTGCACGGTAGTACGCGATCAACGCATCGACGACGGTCGACTTGCCAGCGCCCGGATTGCCGGTCACACCGACGACGTACGCCTTGCCGGTATGCGGGAACAGCGCCTTGAGCGAGTCCATCGCGTCGGGCCTGCGGTCGTCGAGGTCGCGCATCAACCGGGCGGCGGCGCGGACTTCACCTTTCAGAATCGGCTCGATGTTCGTCGTCATGGTCGTTTCTTGAAGCGCTGCTCGGGGCCGGCGGGCGTGTAGATCTGTAGCGCGCGAACGGCCGCTGTGGCGGTGAACGCGTGCTTTGTATTCGGCGGAATCTGAATCACCGACGTCGGCGTCACCGCGACATCCTGACCCGCGATCGTCATCGTGCCGCTGCCCTCGAGGATGTACAGCATCTCGGTCTCGTTTGCGTGCACGTGCTCTGGCACCTTGATGCCGGCTGGCATCTGCAGGATCGACGCGGCGAGCGGTGTGCCCTTCTCGATCGATTTGTCGAGGAAGATCGTCGCCGGACCGAACGTCTTCGCGCCGACCGCGAGCAGGATCTCCGACGACGTCTTGCTCGGTTCCGACTCAGGCGTCGGCAGCGCCCCCGCACGTGCCGCACCTTCCCGGCCACCAGGCACGACAACGATCACCGCGTGCATGTCCGCCGCGGCACCGCTCACTCGGCGCACCCTGCCGGCCGGGATGAACATCATGTCGCCGGCCTTCACGTTGCGCACACCCTGCATCACCGCGACCGGGTTACTGACGCGCGCATCGTGGAGAAAATACCAGAGCTCGGTGCGTTCGGCTTTGCGCCAGCCGGTACTGCCGCCCTCTCCAATTGCGAGCTCGAACATCGACACTGCAGGATTGCCGGTGTTGTTCTCGTCGAGCAGCACCGCGACCGACAGCTTGCCCTGCCCCTTCCACTCGACGAGTGAACGATCGATCACGCTCTGGCCGTCGGGTGCCTTGAACTTGAACGGCAGCTGGATCGACTGCCCGTATAGCGGCGGTGCCCACTTGTACTGGGCGAGCAGCTGGGCGACGCAGCTCGCGAGCTTCGCGTTGCGCGCGGTGTCAGTCGTGACCTGGGTCTTCGCGCTGGTCGCGGTGATGTCGACGAGAACCGTGAGCTCACCTTCGATGTCGAACCGCTCGGTCGCGGCCATTGCCCAGCAGCCCTGCGCGGCCTCGTCGAGCTCGTTCATCGCCTTCTGGATCGCCGCGAGCTTCTCCTCGTCGCTCGGCGACGGTGCATCGGCAGGCGCACTCCCCGCCTTCGGCGTCGTCGCTGGCGTTGGCGTTTGCGGCCCGGTCTTCGGTGCAGGCTGACTGCACGCCCCGAGCACCGTAACCAGCGCTGCGGCAACCGCCGCACGCTGCGAGCGCATCACGCCACCTTCGGCCGCAGGTACGTCTCGACCCAGTCGACGATTTCGTTCGTGCTCGCGCCGGGCGTGAAGATCTTCGCGACGCCGATCTGCTCGAGCTTTGGCAGGTCGTCCTTCGGCACGATGCCGCCGCCGAACACGACGACGTCGCCGGCGCCGCGGCCCTTGAGCGCGTCGATCACGGCGGGGAACAGCGTCATGTGCGCGCCGGACATGATCGACAGGCCGACTGCGTCGACGGCTTCCTGCACCGCGGCGGCCGCGATCATCTCGGGTGTCTGGTGCAGACCGGTGTAGACGACTTCGTAGCCGGCGTCGGCGAGCGCACGAGCGACGACTTTTGCGCCGCGATCATGACCGTCGAGACCTGGCTTGGC